>DVGY01000096.1 GCA_018712465.1 Candidatus Egerieicola pullicola
CGGCTTCATCTACGCTTACCTGAAGCAACAGGACGAAATCCAATAATTTGGAATGACAAAAAATACCGCTCTGCCGGACTTAGTTTTCGGCAGAGCGGTTTTGTTTTGTTTTGCCGGATGGGAATTATTCCGGCTGGGCTACGGTCAAAACAATGCGCTTGGCGGTGCGGTGGTCTTCCGCCAGACAGGTGATCTCCCAGCGGTCTCCCGGCATCCATTCCATGGGCCGCATTTCCTCTTCGTCCAGCAAAAAGCTTTGGAGGTAGCACAGCCCGGTGGGCAGGTGAGGCGCCACTCGTAGTCCCCCTTCCTGACCGGTGGGATGGAGAGTGTACTCCTTTTCTTGGGGGGTAAAGGCAGGGGAGAGGTAGCCGCCCCGCACCACGATCTGCTGGGGATGGGGATCGGTGTCATAGTATTCCGACACCGCCAGCCGACCGAAAATCCGGCAGGATGTGCCCGGCACAGGGGCAAAGCGGAAGGTGAGATAGCCGCTTTCTGTGGAAAGGGTTTCCGGCAGAGGACAGCAGCAGGTGACAAATTCCTCTCCTTCCTTGCCTGGCAGCATCTGGATGGAAAGGGGATTTCCGTTGGCGGTGACGGTCAGGTTGTGGATCCCTTCCTTAGCCAATACTAAGAACCGCAAAAAGCAGGGCTTTTGGCTGCGCTTCATCTCGTAGGTGAACCAGCCTCCTTGTTCCGCCGCCCGGAAGTTTTCAAAGTAGTCGCTGCCGGCATGGGTGTGTTCTCCCACAACCCGGTGAAGCAGTTCATATTGGTCGTTGCCGATGGGCAGGCTGTCCACCTCGCAGCGGTATTCCCGCTGCTGCATTTTTTTGCGGATCAGGTGCTCGGCAAAAGCGGAGGAATCCGGCTCCAACAGGTAGAAGTAGATGCCTCCCCGGCAGCCGTGCTGGGAAAAATAAGGGACAAATTCCAATTTTTCCTGTAGATCGGCGTTTTTCAGGGTAAAGACCAGGTCGCGGCCTTCCCGGATCAGGTTTTGACTGAGATGCTTCAACCATTCCTTTCGATTTTCCACCAGGATGTAGTCCCGCACCGGGACTTCCCGGGTGGCCACCGTCACATTGACCCCGACGCAGGAGCACTCCATCTGTTCTGTTCCCAAATTGGCGCTGAGCACAGCAGGGCCGTAGGAGAAAGCTGCCGTTTCCTCTTTGTCCGGTAAAAAGTGGGCCTGTACCTGCATGGCCAGGTGGAACTGAAGGTTGTCCCGGTGCTTCACCGGAACCGCAAGCAGTCCGTTTTCATCGGGAGTCAGCTCCAGCTTCTCCCCGTTTTTGGAGACGGTGGGAACATTGGTGCACCAGTCGGGGATGGCCAAATAGAGGGTGAATCCTTCTTCCGGCGCCCGGTATACCCGCACCTCCACCTGGCCGGAGCGGGGCAGATCGGCGTAGATCCGAAGCTGGAAGTCCGCTCCGTCGATGTGGGAGCTTTGATACCGCCAAAGCACCAGGTCCTTGTTGTCCGGTCCGGTAAAATAGCAGGTGCCTTCCCCCAGTTTGGTGAAGCTCTCCATGCCGGTGCCGGTGCAGCACCAGAAGCTGTGAAAGGGGGTGGAAAAGGCTTTGAAGTAACCGGTGCCCATGGGCTGGAAGTAGGTGGTCATGCCGGTGTCCGGGTTTTGGGAAGCCAGGATGGCGTTGTAATAGGTCCATTGATAGAAATCCATGTACTTCCGCTTTCCGGTAATGGCATAGAGCAGTTGGGAGAGCTTTAACATATTGTAGCTGTTGCAGGTTTCGCAGTTGCAGCCGGTGCGTTCCCCGTCCAGCACATCTGCCGGACCGAAATGCTCCCATTCGCTGTTGCCGCCGGTGACGTAGCTGTGGTGGCGCACCACCATTTCCCAGAAGGAAACGGCAGCGTTCAGGTAAAGCTGATCCTCTTTGCGCTGACCCAGCACCAGGTACCGCCGCACTGCACCCAGTAGTTTGGGGATGGTGGTGTTGGCGTGGCGGCCGTTGAGGATGTCCTTCCCCTCCGCCAAAGGCTCAAACAGCCAGGTTTCGTCGAACCGGTGGGCCGCTTCTAAGTGCCGGGGGTCTTTGGTGAGGTCATAGAGCTGGTACATGGCGTCGTTCATGCCGCCGTACTCCACTGCCAGCACCCGCTTTTGGGTGGCATCGTCCCAGGCAAGCACCCGGCTTGCCACCCAATCCCCCAGCCGCCGGGCAATCCATAATGCGGTGGATTCGTGTCCGGGGGTGCGGGCGGCGCAGCAAAGACTGTCCAGCAGCTTGTGCATGGTGTACCAGGGAACCCACGCCGGCTTGCCCTGTTCCAACGCATCAAACAGGCTTTCTTCCGAAGCAAACAGGTAACCGTCCTCCCGCTGGCACTTTAACAACGCCTGGAGGATGCTGTCGATCCGGTCGAAGATCCAGGGTTTGCCTAAGGTCTGCTGGGCTTGGCAGAGGGCGGTGAGGTAGTGGCCCAAGGTGTGGCCTTTGATCTGGGTTTGCTCCCAGCCGTCGTAGGCCGGGGCAGAGGGAGTCAGTCCCGCCTGGACGTAAAAGGAATGGAGCAATCGTTCCGGTTCCAGTTGGGAAAGGTATTCCAGTTCCTTTTGGATGGCGTTGGCGCAGTAGGGATCCCAGAGATCCACATAGCTGCTCAAAGGGATGGGAGTGTATTTCATAAGCAATCTCCTTGTATTACCTAGTTTCTTCTTGGCAAAGCCATTGTAACAATCCCTGGGGGAAATGTAAATAGGAAAACTTCATATAAGTGTCATTTTCTCACATTTTTCCCGTGAGACACTTTTATGACAAAACGATGCAGCCGCCTCCCGTATCTTCCACAAAAAAACCACTGAAATCTGTTGATTAAACCAAAAACACGCTTGTCTTTTCTTGGAAATTTTGTTATACTTGTTAAAAATATCCTTTGGATGGAAAGGCGGCAGATCTATGAAAAAACGATCGATTTTGGCGTGGCTGTTGAGTTTTGCCATGCTTTGCTCCTGCTTTTCCGCAGGCATGCTGCCGGTCACTGCAAAGGAAACCGGGGAAGTGGAATTCCCCAGCTCTTTGGTGCCCGGCAACGACGGAAACATTCATGACCCAAGCATCTTCTACGACCAAGCCAGCGGGTACTATTATGTGTACAGCACCGGCATCGGCGAAACCCTCACTGTGGTCCGCACCAAGGATCCCAATATGCGGGGCTGGGAACGGCTGAATTTTGACACTTCCGCCCTGATTACCGATGAGATCACCGCCATTACCCGGGTGGATAATATCTGGGCGCCGGATCTGGTGAAGGTAGGGGAGGAATACCGCCTCTACTATTCTTGTTCCCAATCCGGTCGGGGAGATTCCTGCATCGCCTTGGCCACCTCCGACCGGCCGGACGGCGGGTTTACCTTCCAGGGCATTGTGGTGCGCTCCACCCAGGCCAGTTGGGGGACTTCCGGCAACGCCATCGACCCCTGCATCGTCACCGAGGAATCCACCGGGGATTCCTACATGACCTGGGGCAGCTTCGGGGCGGGCATCTACATCCAAAAAATGACCCCCGACGGCTTTTTGGATTCCTCCAGCCCGGCGGTGAACATCGCCCGGCGCACCGGGCAGCAAACCGGTGTGGAAGGCCCCTATATCCGGTATAACCCGGACACCGGGTACTACTACCTTTTCGTCTCCTACGGGGATCTGAACAACAACTACAACGTCCGGGTGGCCCGGAGCAAGTCCATCACCGGTCCCTATCTGGACGATATGGGCCGCAATATGGCCACCGACAGCACCGGTTCCCTGGATGGGGACATTGGCTATAAACTTACCTCCGGCTTCCAGTATCCCGGCGGCTCCAACGATTCCACCGGTTACGATGGAAACGGCGCTGCTTGGATGGGCTTGGGGCATTGTTCCGTGCTCAACCAGGACGGCACCTGGATCCTGTACTGCCATTCCCGGATCAATAACGGCTACGGCGGGGAAGCCGGGCTTTGGATGCAGTGCCACCAGCTCCTTTGGAGCGAGGAGGGCTGGCCGCTGATGGTGGCTGCCTTCTACGACGGGGAGCAGGTGCAGCAGGTCTCTCCCGGCGCCATGGTAGGCACCTTCCAGCGGATTGATTTAAGCAAAAATGACGCTGACTTGACCCGCACCGCCACCGAAATGACCTTCTCCCCGGACGGTACCTTTACCAGCCAGGCCGGTTCCGGCCGCTGGGACTTCACCGGAGAAAACCAGG
>DVGY01000097.1 GCA_018712465.1 Candidatus Egerieicola pullicola
CCCCAAATCCCAATAGGCCGGGTTTCTTCCGGCAATTCCAAGTCGGGGATGTAGTAGTCTCCAACCAACGTATAATGAAGGCCATTGTGTTCATCGTAAATATGTTTTTTGAGTTCTTCCATGTTGTCGATCTCCTCATTCTGGTGTGATAGTTAGCAAGCCTGGCTCTCCAGAAATCTTGGTAAATCATTGGTAAAACTGAGGTTGAAACACAGGAAGTGCTTGATTTACAGGCATTTTTTCATGTCCGGCAAATCCTGCCGTGGCAGATAAAGCAGATTTTAATCATAATTGAAACTCCGTTTTGCTTATTTTCTCAGCTGTCCCCCGTGTTGGAGAAACAGCAAAGTTATTATAGCATATTCAAGCGAATTTTGCATTCCCCTATTCAATCCCACCAAAAATACCACAAGGTGGATTGCTGCAGCGTATCTGCCAGCATCCCAATGGTGGCATCTTCCGGGCCTTGTTCCACTACATCCGGGCAGATGGCGTACTGCTCCTTCGCCAACTCCAAGGCTTGTTCTTGGGGGACGGGAGCAGGAAGTACAAATTCCAGTTGATCGTGGGTCACCGCAGCAGGAACTGCGCCATATTGCTCATACCACTTTTTAGCAACTGCCATCCATTCTTCTGTGCCAGGACAATCGTTCCACCCGCCAAAAGGCAGATAGGCAAAGATCTGCCAAGGCTTCTTGACCGGGATTTCCGCCAAAATCAAGGGCACTGTCTTTTCGGTATCATAATCCCAATACGATAGGAAACGATCATTGGCTTGACCGCCTTCCATCCTGCCCAAAAATTGATTCCAATCCCAACCAGCTTCCATCACTTCAGATTGGCGTTCTGCAAAACGCCGGCCTAGCACTTCCTTCCCTTCCGGCAAGGGAGAATCCAGGAGAGCCCTTCGATAAGCCGCCACTGCTTCAGGATGGAAGGTGTTATCGCTGTCACTGTCCGGATCGGAATTCAACACCAAGGTTTCCCAAAGGGTCTCATCCACCCCAATCAACACAGGCACATATCCCTCCCGCATCCCGAGTCGGAGGGCATAGCTGTAGGCGGCGGTGATGGGATCGTCATCCTTCATAGGCGGGAAGTATTGGCAGTTGCAGTGAAGGTAGTCCATCATGGTTTGTGCCAACCCAGGCGGATCCAAATCTTCCCCAAGTTCCTGTCTCTGCCAAGCTTCCCATCGCTGCCAAATAACCTGTGCCATCCCTTGGTAATAGGCCTCCTCAAAGGGCAGGAAAAGATAGGCTTCCTGGGAAAATTCCTGGGAATGGTACCGTTTCGGGCCAAAGTATTCCAAAGCGTAGTTGTCGATGTCAGACGGGTAATAGGGAGCGTTTCCATCGCCGTAATAGTAGTCTGAAAACGCTTGCCCTGTTTCATTGAAGAAAGAGGACAGCAACCTCCCGTTTAATTCTTCCTGAATAAAAGCTCGCAGATCCAGCAGGGCAAAGCCGTCCTTTCGTCCCTCTGCCAAAGCAGGATACCGCTTCCAAAACTGTTCTGCCATCAGTTCCTGTTCCATACACCAACGCAGGTAGATGGCCAAATGATTGTAAGCAGAAATTTCCTCCACAGGAAGATTCTTTCCCCGGATGCTTTCCAGATGCCACTGGGCATCGTCCAACACCCGATCTTCCGTTTCCTCCTGCTCCGAAATATTGGGACGGTCTGGGCGGACCACAAAGCTGACGCCAGCCAACCGATCCAACAATTCTTCGGCAGAATGGGAAATTTTATACTCCATCTCATTGAAATAAAGGGGAATCACCTGATAAAAATTGACCTCATCTCCATCGGGCAAGGTGCAAACCTCTCCCCCCTCCTCTACCTGCTGCGGACCAATGAGAAGGGCGCCGCAAAGGTCCGTAGTTTGGTCGAAAGGCGCTTTATTTTCTATCGTATGTCCCCACCCCAGCCAGGAATCGGTTTCCCCGGGAAGACGCGCCAACGTTTTCAGCAGCCGAATCGGCCAGTACCACTGGTCCTGTTGCAGAGCGTCTTGATCCAATTTCCAATCAGGCGGGAGAGCCAAAACCAACTCCGCCCGTTCCAATTTCCGATCTGCCCATTCCGGCGGAACGTTCATTCGATGGGCGCCCATGCCCAAAGTAACTAAGGTGTAGTAATTCTTTTCTTCTGTCGGGGGAATCACGCACACATCCAAATGGAGATCCGGAGAAACCAGCTCATGGAACACTCCTGGGTATTCCCCGAAATAACGGGCAATGTGTGTTTCCAGCACCTCTGCTTCCTCTTGCGAATAATACTCCGGCGCAGTTCCCGGCGTGGAGGCAAGCGGTTCCTCCTCCAAAAACACCGGTGCGCTGGCAGGTGTACCGTCAGCCAACAGCCAAAGCTGGAAATACTTTTCTTCCTGCGGCAGATAGTATATCAAACTAACCCGATAATCCAGTCCAAACAAAATGGTGTGAAGCAAGCCAACCCGTCCATTTTCAATTTCTTGGGTGAACCATCTGCCATCGTCCAGCCGCTCCTTTTGGGTCTTTAACCAAGAATACCGCAGTTTGGACAAACCGGCTCGATTCATCTGAAACACCAAATCCACCGGATGATCCTGCACCACATAGTAAAAATGGCAGTAAGGGTCATCCCATTCCCAATCTGCCGGATGAAGGTGGAACAGCTGGGTAAACCGATCCAATCCTTCTTGGAACAGGACGATACAAGAAATGGCACGCTGTTTGTCGTTGGCATCCTCATCCAGGCCCTCCTGCAGCTTTTGATCCAATCCGGGATCAATCCAATGGTACTCCATCTGTTCCAGAGAAGCATCCTCTAAAATCTCTTTACGGAGCGTCAAAAACTCATAATCTTCCGGCACCAGAGCAAGGCCCTGCTCCACCGCCTGCAAGGCAGCTTCTTTCTCGCCAAAATAGCTGCGCAGTTTTGCCAATTCCAGCCAGCCCCAGGGATAATCCGGCTCTTCCAAAACGCCCTGCTCACTGTACTGTTTGGCTTCTTCCAGCCGCCCACAATACATCAATGCCACTGCATAACGGTAGTACCAGGTGCCGCAGCCTTTGGCGTTTTTTTCCGATTCCTTCATCCATTGAACGGCCCGGTAGTAATAGACATATTCATCCACATTCAAGCAGCCGTAAGCGTACCACAAGGCAATCTGCAAATCTTCGTGGGCCTGTTGACGGATAAAGCGCTTTGCCTTGACACCATCTTCCATCCAATCATGAAGGTACGCCAGCATTTGATAAAAATAGCCGCTGCTGCCCTGAGCAAAGGACGCCAAGGTCTCCAGCTCTTCTGGACCCAGCAAGGATCCGGTTTCCGGGTGAATTTGAGGTGTCACTTCCTCCTCCCGGTTTAGCAGACGAATGGTGCCCGCATCCCGGCGAAAGGTGTGGAAATTCGCCCAAGGCAAGGCGGTGCCTTGCAAAAACTCCACTGCGGCATCCAACACCGCCGGAAGATCCCAGGCAATCAAATCCAGATAACCGCAGTACAATCCGGTAGCACCGCCAAGGAAGGCCACTGCCTCTTCCCCGACTTTTTCCGCCAAAGCGGCTTCCAACTCGTCCCGGAAATCCAAAATAGCTTCCGCCCGGCCATCGCCGGTAAATCCGTCCAAAGGATAGCACAAGAATCCAGCCGCCACCCCGTCGGCATAGAAGCCGTCTACTGTGGTACTCTCCCCTTTTAAATATTCGCTGACCAAAGCCGGGCAGAGGGTGCTCCCGGCAAAGACATCCAACCGCCAATCCTTTTGAGGCTCCTGTTCCGGTGAAAGTTTGTAGGCCATATAACTGGACGCCAGGTATTCCCTCGGGTCCGTCAAAAGGGGCAGGTCCAGTTCTTTCAACATCTGGGGCAGATTCTGCAAAAGAATCCCTTCCCCTGCCGGGGGAATTTCCACCACCTGAAAATCCAAAATCAGAGCCATGGTGTTTACTTCGCCCAGCACTTGATCGGTAAGGGTAGAAAGCATCCACCAGGCCCGGTTTTCGTCCTGATGAAGCAAAGGCAGCAGCTTTTCGCAGAACAGAGTGAGGTTGACGCCGTTATCCTGCTGCTCGACCCAGACCCGCACTTCTTCTCCGGAAAGGCGCCAATCCTCCACCTGGAAAGAAAAATCCTTTGCTGGCTGGCGCCCCACCCAGAAATTCCAATGGGTCAAAAG
>DVGY01000098.1 GCA_018712465.1 Candidatus Egerieicola pullicola
ATTTACCATGCTGGCCCACCATGAAAACATCGTCATTGCCCTGGACATGGGGGAGCTTCGCTTCCGCAATGAAAAAGGGGAAACCACCACGGCTTTGGTGGGAAGCGGCTTTGCTCAGATGATCCACAACCGGGCGTTGGTGCTGGTGGATTCTGCTGTCCGTCCGGAAGAGATCGACGTAGAACGGGCCCGGATCGCCAAAGAGCGGGCCGAAGAACAGCTCCGTCAAAAGCAGAGCATAGTGGAATTCCATCATTCTCAGGCCAGCCTGAGCCGTGCTATGGCACGTTTGAAGGAATCCAGCAAATACAAGCGGGAAGTGGTGTACATCTTCCAAAAGAATCTGCCGCAAGACAGTGAATAACCCCAAGAAAAAACACCCTGAAGGAGTTTCAAACGCCTTACAGGGTGTATCTTTTTGTCTGCGTTGAGGATTAGACCAGATCGGTGGTATATTCGGTGACAGTCTGGTTGTCCGGACTGTAAAAGAGGGTGTGCTGCATTTGGGTACCCTCATAGGTGAAGTCAATCTCCAACAGGCCGTCTTCATTTAATTGACCGGCGATGGTGCAGGGCATGGTGTTCACCATAATCTCCCCAGTATCGGAGTTCAGCTCGTAGATGGTCACCGTGTTGTCCTCGCTGATTACCAGATCCAGCCCCACATCGGTCAAGGGTTCCTGCTGGCCGTCGTTGCTGTCCGTGTTGTAGACCGTGAGGATATTTTCAATGCTGTAATATCCGTAAGGAGAATCGGCGCCGGTGTCCTTGGCCTCCAATTCTGGCCAATCCACATCGGATTTGGAATAATTTCCCGGCCGCACCTGGGTAAGGGGGACAGATGAAGTGGAACTGCCGGCAGAATTGCTTTCGCTCTGACTGACAGCGGAAGAAATCCCTTCCTGAGAGGCGGTGGCGGAAGAGGTCGTCCCCTCCCCTGCGCTGCAACCGGAAAACAGAAGCAGTCCGCCCAACCACAGGGCAGGCAGTAAATATTTGATCTGAGGGTGCTTCAAACAGCATCCTTCCTTTCACAGAAAATTTCAGTTTCTATTCTACCAAGGCAGCCGGTTTTTGTCAAAAGGCTTTGGACGGTTTCCGAATTTCTGAACCAAATCTGAACCCTTTTCGTTACCGAATCTTTGCGTTTTCCTGGTAAAATGCCTTTTGAAAACCAAAAGGGCAGCTGCCCCGAAAGACAACTGCCCATTTCCTTTGGTTTTTCTTTTGGATGGGGATCAATACATTCCCATGCCCTGGTTTGCGCCTGCTGCAGGAGCCGGATTTTCTTCCGGAATGTCTGCAACCAAACTCTCGGTGGTGAGCACCATACCAGCTACGCTGGCAGCGTTCTGCAGTGCGCTCCGAGTTACCTTGGCGGGGTCCACGATACCAGCCGGGATCATGTCCTCGTACACTTCGTTGGCGGCATCATAGCCGTAACCAACCTTACCGGAGGTGAGGATCTTATCGATAATCACGCTGCCTTCCACACCGGCGTTCTTGGCAATCTGACGAACCGGCTCTTCCAGAGCTTTGTAAACAATGCTCATACCGGTCTTTTCGTCGCCGGTGGAAGCATCCATCAGTTCCTTCACTGCGGGCATAGCATTCAGCAGAGCGGTACCGCCGCCGGCCACAATGCCTTCTTCCACAGCAGCCTTAGTCGCGGCCAAAGCGTCTTCGATGCGCAGCTTCTGTTCCTTCATTTCCACTTCGGTAGCAGCGCCAACCTTGATAACAGCAACACCGCCGGCCAGTTTTGCCAGACGTTCCTGGAGCTTTTCACGGTCGAAATCGCTGGTGGTGTTTTCGATCTGAGAACGGATCTGTTCCACACGAGCCTTGATGGCTGCGCTGTCACCAGCACCGTTGACGATGATGGTGTTTTCCTTGTCAACCTTCACCTGACCAGCACGGCCCAGCATGCTCATGTTGGCATCCTTCAGCTGCAGGCCCACTTCCTCGCTGATTACAGTGCCGCCGGTGAGGATTGCAATATCCTGGAGCATTTCCTTGCGGCGGTCACCAAAGCCGGGAGCCTTTACGCCAACCACAGTGAAGGTGCCACGCAGACGGTTGAGGATCAAGGTGGAGAGAGCTTCGCCTTCGATGTCCTCTGCGATGATGCACAGCTTCTGGCCGGTCTTGACGATCTCTTCCAACAGAGGCAGGATTTCCTGGATGTTGGAGATCTTCTTATCGGTAATCAGCACCAGAGCATCGTCCAGCACTGCTTCCATCTTTTCGGTATCGGTGGCCATATAAGGAGAAATATAACCACGGTCAAACTGCATACCTTCTACCACTTCGCTGTAGGTTTCCGCAGTTTTGGATTCTTCCAGGGTGATTACACCGTCGGCAGTGACCTTTTCCATGGCGTCGGCAATCAGCTTGCCCACTTCTTCATCCCCGGCAGAAATAGAAGCAACCCGGGCGATGTCCTTGGAACCGGCAACCTGCTGAGAGTTGGCTTTGATGGCTTCCACTGCCACATCCACAGCCTTCTTCATGCCCTTGCGGACTTCCATGGGATTGGCGCCGGCAGCTACGTTCTTCATGCCTTCCCGAACCAGAGCCTGGGCCAGCAAAGTAGCGGTGGTGGTGCCGTCACCGGCGTTGTCATTGGTCTTGATCGCCACTTCCTTCACCAGTTGAGCGCCCATGTTTTCAAAGGCGTCTTCCAGCTCGATTTCCTTGGCGATGGTAACACCGTCATTGGTAATCAGGGGAGCGCCGTACTTCTTATCCAGCACTACGTTGCGGCCTTTGGGGCCCAGGGTAATTTTTACGGTGTTGGCCAGCTTATCAATACCGGCCTGCAATGCTTTTCTGGCTTCTTCGCCATAAATAATATTCTTAGCCATAATCCAGATTCATCCTTTCTTACGTTGGGCTACCGAAGAATTAGTCTTCCACCGTAGCCAGAATTTCGCTCTGCTTCAAGATGGTATATTCTTCGCCGTCCACCTTTACCTGGGTGCCGGCGTACTTGCTCATCAATACTTTGTCGCCCACTTTGAGCTCCATTTTCACTTCCTTGCCATCTACCATACCGCCGGGGCCCACTGCCACGACTTCCGCCATCTGAGGCTTTTCCTGGGCAGATTCGGTGAGGATAATGCCGCCTGCGGTGGTTTCTTCTGCTTTGCACATTTTAATGACCACACGGTCGCCTAAAGGTTTGATCGTCATACTCAAAACACCCTTTCACAAAAGTAACCTTAGCACTCCTTTTGCCTGAGTGCTAACTGTATACTATTGTAGCCCTTTTCCCAAGAATTTCAAGACCTTTTTTCGGTGAAATCGTAAACAAATTTTGAACAGTAAAGGGGGAATCAAACAATATCTTTCTTCTTGTCAATTTTTTGTAAACAGGGAAAATTTTTCTGTTTTCTCACCTTGAAATATGATACAATGGGCATAACAGTTTTGAAATCCGGGGCTCCTTTTCCCAGGCATGGGAACGGCCCGGCTTGGCATAAGATTTTTTGCGGGTTTTCCGCTTGCATTACCTTAGATACAAAGGAGAGAACAACCATGTCTGACGCAGACACATCCCTCACCGGGCTGACCCAGCAGCAGGTAGCCCAACGGGTGGAACAGGGACAGACCAATCTGACCCAGACTGTCCCCACCAAATCGGTGAAACGGATCATCCGGGACAATATCTGCACCTTGTTTAACTTAATCAACGTGATCCTGGCGGTGCTGGTCATTGCAGTGGGGTCCTACAAAAACGTGCTGTTTATGGGGGTCATTCTCTGCAACACCGCCATCGGCATTTTCCAGGAGATCCGGGCCAAGCGCACGGTAGACCGGCTCAGCTTGATTTCCGCCCCCAAGGCCCATGTCCTCCGGGACGGTGCCTTGATTCAGCTTCCCATGGAGGAACTGGTGCTGGACGACATTATGGTGCTGGAGGCAGGCCAGCAGGTCGGGGCAGACTGCGTGCTGCTGGAAGGAAACTGCGAGATGGACGAAAGCCTCCTTACCGGGGAAAGCGACCCCATTCACAAAGCCCCGGGGGAGGAGCTGCTCAGCGGCAGCATTGTGGTCAGCGGAAAAGGATACGCCCGGATCAACCGAGTGGGCAAGGACAGTTATGCCGCTAAAATCCTAGGGGATGTGAAATACATCAAAAAGCCCCACTCCGAAATTATGGTAGCCATCAACCAGATCTTAAAGGTGATTGGTATCGGCATTATCCCCGTGGGATTGCTGCTCTTCGGCAAATCCCTGTTTTTTACCGACGCGGACTTTTCTTTAGCCATTGTCTCCACCGTTGCCGCCCTGATCGGCATGATTCCGGAAGGTCTGGTGCTGCTTACCAGCGTGGTGCTGGCGGTCAGCGTCATCCGCCTTTCCCGGCACAAAACCCTGGTGCAGGAATTGTACTGCATTGAAACCCTGGCCCGAGTGGACACCCTCTGCCTGGACAAAACCGGCACTATCACCGAAGGGCGGCTGGATGTCAAGGAACTGGTTCCCTTACCCGGCCACACCATGGAAGAACTGGAGGAAATCAGCCGGTTTTTGCTCTCCAACCTTCAAGACAACAACCCCACTTATCTGGCCATGTCCCATCGGTTTGGCGACGGCACTCCCCTGCCGGGAGCGGTGGTAGTGCCCTTTTCTTCCGCCCGAAAGTGGAGCGGCGTCTATCACTCCGCTTACGGCACCTGCTGCATGGGTGCGGGACAGTTCTTGCTGGGAGAGGACTACGAAGCCATCCGGCCACAGGTAGAGTGGTACTCCCAAAAGGGCTATCGGGTCATTACCCTGGTGAGAAGCCCCCTTCCCTTCCGGGAACAACAGCTGCCGGGAGAACTTACTCCCATCGGCTTAGTGGTAATCCGAGATGTGATCCGAAAAGAAGCGCCGGACACTCTGCGCTACTTTAAAGAACAAGGGGTGGACATCAAAATTATTTCCGGCGACGACCCGGTGACGGTGAGCCAGGTGGCCCGCCGGGCAGGGCTGGAACACTGGGATTTAGCGGCCGATGCCACCAAACTGGACACTCCCGAAAAGCTGGCTCAGGCGGCCCAGACCTGTCAAGTCTTTGGACGGGTCACGCCCCGGCAGAAATTGGAGCTGGTGCAGCTGCTGAAAAGCCAGGGGCACACCGTGGCCATGACCGGAGACGGGGTCAACGATGTTTTGGCGCTGCGGGAAGCCGACTGCTCCATTGCCATGGCCCAGGGCAGCGACGCCGCCCGGAACGTATCCCAACTGGTGCTGCTGGACTCCAACTTTGCCTCCATGCCCAAAGTGGTGGCAGAGGGGCGCCGAAGCATCAACAACATCCAGCGCAGCTCCTCTTTGTTCTTAGTCAAAACCATCTTTTCCGCCATCTTGGCAGTGCTGTTCCTGTTTTTGCCGGTGACCTATCCCTATGTGCCCATCCAGCTCACTATGATTAACGCCTTAACCATCGGCGCTCCCAGCTTTATTTTGGCGCTGGAACCCAACCGGGAACGGATCAAAGGCCGGTTTATCTATAATGTGATCTGCCGCTCCATTCCCGGCGCCTTGACTGTGGTCATTGGGGTGGCGCTGATACAGCTGGGCTATCTGTTGGGGTTGGATTTCAACATGGTCTCCACCATGACGGCGGTATACACCGGCGTTGCAGAATTAGCCGTACTGTTCTGGGTCTGCAAACCCTTTAACGGCCTGCGGATTGCCTTGTATGTGGTGATGAGCTTGGGCTTTGTACTGGGCATTACCCTTCCCTTTACCGGAGATCTGTTCAGCTTTTACTCCTTTGATTGGATCCACCTTTGGACGCTGGTGCCCTTTGCTGTGGCAGCTTGGGTGATGATGTGGGGATTTGGGAAACTAACCCGCCGGACCATTCAAATCATCGAACAACATGGAGAACAAAAGCAGGCCAAAGGCCAGACTTAACTGAATTTCATCTTCCTGTCCAATGTGTAAGCAAAGGAGAGGAGACCCATTGTGGAGGAGAACACTGCTGTTCTCCTCTTTTTGGTTTTCCGTTTTCCCGGTTTCCAGAATCCGGTTGGGAAATCGGAGGGAAAACCCCCGGATTTTTCGAGAAATTGTGTGCATTTTGCCCTGTGGTCTGTTATAATGAAGAAAAGCAGGTTTGCATTGCTGCAAAAGAAAATCCTGCATTCCTGTTTTCGCCAGAAAAGACACGGCCTGCTCCAGCCAAATACAAGCAGGCCCCAACATACACGATTGTATGGGGAAAATACACGCAGCCGAAAGCCATGCTGCAACTCAAAAGGAGGCCTTTGCCAATGAAACCGATCTTCGTGATTGGCCATAAAAATCCGGATACCGACTCCATCTGTTCGGCCATCTGCTATGCCAATTTAAAGCAAAAGATCACCGGCGACACCTACATCGCCTGCCGGGCCGGAGCCGTCAACAACGAAACCAAATATGTTTTGGATTCCTTCGGGGTGGAAGAGCCCCAGCTGGTGCAGTCTCTGGAACCCCGGGTAGCCGATGTGCAGTACCGGAAGGTAGAGGGCATCAACCGCCGGGTTTCCTTAAAACGGGCTTGGGAGCATATGCGGGACAATCAAATCCAAACCATCCCGGTGTTGACCAAATGGGGACAGCTCAAAGGCATCGTCACCTTGGGAGACGTAGCCCGGTTTTATATGGAGGACCAAGGCGCCAGCGCTTTGGCCGAGGCCAAAACCAGTTACCGCAACATTGTGGATACCCTGAAAGGGGAAATGATTGTAGGCGATCCCGACGCCTACTTCACCCAGGGCAAGGTGGTGGTTGCCGCCGCCAACCCGGATGTGATGGAGGATTACATTGGCGAACACGACATGGTCATTTTGGGCAACCGTTACGAGGGCCAGCTCAGCGCCATTGAAATGAAGGCGGGCTGCATCGTAGTCTGCTTGGGAAGCCAGGTTTCCAAAAGCATTCAAAAACTGGCGGAAGAAGCGGGCTGCACCGTAATCTGCTCTCCCCTGGACACCTACACCTGCGCCAAACTCATCAACCAAGCGGTACCGGTGCGCCATGTCATGCGGACCGATGACATCATCTATTTCCGGGAAAGCCATTTGGTTTCGGATGTAAAGTCCACCGTGTCCAAACTGCGCATTCGCTATTATCCTGTCCTCAATGAGGCAGGCCGCTATGTGGGAATGCTGTCCCAGCGCAACCTGTTGGACATTGAACGGCAGCGGGTAATCCTGGTGGATCACAATGAGCAGGGCCAGGCGGTGGACGGCATCAAGGACACCGAAGTGATCGAAATCATCGACCATCACCGCATCGACCCGGTGGAAACCATGAACCCCATTTACTTCCGCAACCAACCTTTAGGATGCACCGCCACCATTGTCACCATGATGTACCACGAAAATGGAGTGGAAATCCCCCCCACCATCGCCGGGCTGCTCTGCTCCGCCATTCTCTCCGACACCTTGATGTTCCGCTCCCCCACCTGTACCCCGGTGGACGAAGCCATGGCCAGAAATTTGGCTAAAATTGCCGGCATTGACATCGAAAAGCACGCCTCCGCCATGTTCAGTGCCGCTTCTCAATTAGAGGACAAAACCCCCGACGAGATTTTCCATCTGGATTGCAAGCGGTTCCAATGCTCGGATAAATCCATTGCCGTCGCCCAGGTAACCGGTATGAGCAAAGAGGAGCTTCAACGGGTGAAGGAAGAAATGCTGCCCTATTTGCAGCAGACCCTGCCCAGCTCCGGCATGGATATGCTGTATTTGATGCTCACCAACATTTTGGAGCAATCCACCGAACTGCTTTTTGTGGGCAGCGGCGCCAAGGATACCGTGGCAACGGCATTCCCAACTCTGAATTGCCTGGAAAACAGCATCCTTCTGCCAGGCGTGGTCAGCCGCAAAAAGCAGCTCATCGGCCCGCTGATGTCTGCCATTGAAGCCAACGGGGAGTAAAAGTCAAGAGGGAATGCAGTCACAGCCTAAGCCTCTGTAAGGTTGAAGGATCTCCCTCCCCACAGCCGGCATCGGAACATCAACGGCTCCCCCTTTCAAACTCTTTTGCTGGCAGCCAAAACCCGTATCTCAATGAAGTTGCATCCCGGCGGAACACCGTGCGCCGTTTCCGTTCTGGCCAGAAACCTATTGCAAAATCAGAGTAAAATAGTGTATAATAACAAGGAAAAAGAATCCAAAAGGGAGGACGGTTATGGATTTAAAATATTTGGAATTGCTGGCTAAGGAATACCCCTCTGCCGAAGCAGTTTCCACCGAGATCATCAATCTCAGCGCCATTCGCAGTTTGCCAAAAGGCACCGAGTATTTTTTCAGCGACCTGCATGGAGAATACGAAGCCTTTCTGCACCTGCTGAAAAGCGCTTCCGGTATGATCCTTTCCAAGATCGACCTGATCTTCGGTAAAACATTAAATACCAGCTCCCGGGAAGAACTGGCATCCTTGATTTACTATCCGGAGCAACGGATGAAGTTGCTGCGGGCGGACGGCCAATTAGACGATGAATGGCGCAAGCTCACCATCTACCGCTTAATTCAGGTGTGTGAAGCTGTTTCTGCAAAATACACCCGTTCTCGGGTGAGGAAACGGATGCCTCAAGAGTTTTCCTATGTGCTGGATGAGCTGCTCAACGTCACCGAGGACATCAACAAGGATTTTTACTACGAGGAAATCATCCGTTCCATCCTGAACACCGGCATTGCGGACAGCTTTATCACCGCTCTCTGCTATCTGATTCAGAGCCTTTCCATCGATCAACTCCACATCATCGGGGACATCTTCGACCGCGGTCCCCGGGCCGACATTATCATGGATGAATTAATCCGATTCAAAAATGTGGACATCCAATGGGGCAACCACGATATTTCTTGGATGGGCGCCGCTTCCGGCAACCGGGCGTTGATGGCCAATGTAGTGCGGATTGCCACCAGCTACAACAGCTTTGACCAGTTGGAGGACGGTTACGGCATCAACCTGCGGGCCCTGTCGGAATTTGCCGGCCGGGTGTACCACGACGATCCCTGCACCTACTTTGCTCCCCACACCCTGGACCGGAACAAGTACGACCCGGTTGGATTGAATTTGGCGGCCAAGATGCATAAAGCCATCGCCGTCATCCAGTTTAAACTGGAAGGTCAATTGCTGGCCCGCCACCCGGAATACAACCTGACCCGGCATGTTGGATTGAACAATGTGAATTTCCAGGACATGACTGTCAATATTGAAGGAAAGAGCTACCCCATGCGGGATACCTACCTCCCCACCATTGACCCCAAAGATCCCTGTATGCTGACCAAGGAGGAAGGGGCGCTGATGGATGTACTGGCCGCCTCCTTCGAGCACAGTGAGAAGCTGCAAAAGCACATTAAGTTCCTTTATTCTCACGGCTCCATGTACCGCACCTACAACAACAATCTGATGTACCACGGCTGCATCCCCATGGACGAAAAGGGCAATTTCCGCAGCTATACCTTCACGGAAGGCAGCTATTCCGGCAAAGCGATGCTGGACTACATCAACAAGATTGCATCCCGGGCCTATTACGGCGGCTGTTCTAAGGAAAAGCAGCAATGCGCCATTGACTTTATGTGGTATCTCTGGTGCGGCCAAGACTCTCCCTTGTACGGCAAAGATAAAATGACTGCCTTTGAGCACTACTTCATTGAAGACAAGTCCACCTACAAGGAAACCTACGATCCCTACTACCGGTTAAACAACCAGGTAGAAATCTGCGACAAGATCTTGAGAGAATTTGGGTTGGATCCCACCCACGGCCACATTATCAACGGCCACGTCCCGGTGAAAAAGATTGACGGCGACAGCCCCATCAAGGCAGGAGGCAAACTGTTCGTCATTGACGGCGGCATCTCCAAGGCCTACCAATCCCGCACCGGCATTGCAGGATATACTTTGATCTACGATTCCCACAGTCTGCGGCTGGCGGAACACCGCCCCTTCCACCGCAACGAACGGGAAAACACACCGGATGTCCAGGTAGTGGAAAGGATGCCCCAACGGGTGAACATTGCCGACACCGACAACGGCAAAGCCATTGCGGAAGAGATTGAAGATCTCCGGGAATTGCTGAAAGCCTATCGGGAAGGCGTCATCCAAGAAGGGATCGGCCGTCCTTACCGGTATCGCTGATAAAATAAACAGACAAAAGCAGAAGGAACCGTTGTAAAAAGCGGTTCCTTTTTTGCAGTATTTTTTCTTGTAATTACAAGGCTTGTTTCGGCACGGGAGAGGAAACGGTTTGAGACTTGGCTTTCACTTCCTTCAGCTTTAAGGTGCGCACCGCATTGAGGATAGCCAACAGGCACACCCCTACATCAGCAAACACAGCCAGCCACATATTCACCATGCCAAACACGCTGAACAGCAGCACTACCACTTTAACAGCCAAAGCAAAGACAATGTTTTCCTTCACAATGGTCATGGTGCGCCGGGCATGGGCAATGGCATTGGCCACCTGAGAAGGTTCATCGGTCATAATCACCACATCAGCAGCCTCCATAGCAGCGCCGCTGCCCACGCCGCCCATGGCAATGCCTACATCGGCTCGAGCCAGCACCGGGGCGTCATTGATGCCGTCCCC
The DNA here is from genome assembly GCA_018712465.1 of Candidatus Egerieicola pullicola. Lineage (GTDB taxonomy): Bacteria > Bacillota > Clostridia > Oscillospirales > Ruminococcaceae > Egerieicola > Egerieicola pullicola. The sequence continues at coordinate 10,580 of DVGY01000098.1, forward strand.
GACAAAGGCCACCGTTCCTTTTTCCTGTTCCATCAACGCTTCCAGGTGGGCCAGCTTATCCTGGGGAAGCAGCTGGCAATATGCCTGATCCATTCCCAGCTCAGCGGCCACCCGTTTTCCTACCTGTTCCCGGTCCCCGGTGAGCATTACCGTTTGTCCAATGCCCAGTGCATGGAACTGGCGGATGGCTTCGGCAGCATCGGGTTTGATCTGGTCTTCCAGCACCACCGCTCCCAAATACTTCCCGTCTACTGCCACCAACACAGCGGTTTCCTGAGGAAGCTGTTCCGGCAACGTAACCCGATGCTCCTCCAGCAATTTCAGGTTGCCGCAAAGAACCTGTTCCCCGGTGGACAAGGTTACTTCTACTCCTCGTCCAGGATGTTCCTGCACCTGTTGTGCAGGAAGAATGGCGCCTTCATAAGCAGCAGCCACCGACTGTGCCATAGGGTGGTTGGAACAGGCTTCCGCCGCCGCTCCATAAGCCAGTAGAGTGTCTTCTTTCACTCCAGGCTGAGGCAGTAGTTTGCTCACCGAAAAGCTTCCCTTGGTGAGGGTGCCGGTTTTGTCCAACACCACCGTATCCACCTTGGCCAAAGCTTCCAGATAGTTGCTTCCCTTCACCAAAATACCCTTTCGGGAAGCGCCGCCAATCCCGCCAAAGAAACTCAGCGGCACCGAAATTACCAAAGCGCAGGGGCAGCTGACCACCAAGAATACCAAGGCCCGGTACACCCAATCCTGCCACTGCGCAGGAAACAGCAAGGAGGGGATCAACCCCAGCAGTACCGCCAGAATCACCACAACGGGGGTATAATACTTGGCAAACCGGCTGATGAATTCCTGGCTTTTAGCTTTCCGGCTGGAAGCGTGCTCCACCATTTCCAAGATCTTGCTGACAGTGGAGTCGGCGTAAACACTCTCCACCTTCAAGATCAGCTGTCCGTCTCCATTGATGCTGCCGCTGAGCACCCGGCTGCCGGGCTCTACCTCCACCGGCATGGATTCTCCGGTGAGCGCTTTGGTGTCTAGCTGAGAAATGCCGCTTTCCACCACTCCGTCCAGAGGGACTTTATCCCCGGGACGGATGCGAATCCGCTGTCCGACCTGAACCTGGGAGGGGGATACGGTAACCACTCCGGTATCGGTGATAAGCTGAGCGGATTCCGGACGAATGTCCATCAAATCGGCAATGGATTTTCGGGATTTCTCCACTGCCAGGTTCTGGCAGAACTCTCCGATTTGATAGAGCACCATCACCAGCACCCCTTCCATGTGCTCCCCAATGGCAAAGGCGCCGATGGAGGCGATGGACATCAGCAAATTCTCATCGAAGATCTGGCCGTGGCGGATATTTTTCACGCTCTGCCACAAAATATCATAGCCGCTGAGCAGATAGGCTGCCGCCATGACCACCAGGCTGATCCAGCCCGGCACCTGGGTCCAGACATTTTCCAACAGGATGCCAATGACAGCCAGCACCACCGATCCTCCAATCCGAAGGAAAAAGGGCTTTTTAGAGCTTTTTCCCGTTTCCTTAGAAGAGATTGTGCAACTGCCGGAACCGTCCTTGGAAGCCGGCTCCAAAATGGTCATCTCCGGTTCCACCTGTTTCGCGCACTGCCGGACAGCCTTCAACGCTTCATGGAGTTCATATCCCGCTGCCGGAGTAAGATAGAGTTTCGCTGCGGCAAAATCCAGGGAGACCTCTTGGACCTCCTGTAATTTTCCCATAGCCTGCTCCACCTTTGCAGCACAGTTGGCGCAGTCCAGCCCTTCCACCGGGCAGCAAACCGGCTGGGAAGCATTTTGAGCAAGAATCGCCATCTCCGGTTCGACTTTTTCTGCACAACGTTTGGCGGCTTCCAACGCCTGGGCTTGGGTATATCCCTCCGCAGGGGTCAAATACAGCTTAGAAGCGGCAAAATCCAGATTGACCTCTCCCGTTTCCTGCAGCTTGGCAATGGCCTGCTCCACCTTTGCGGCACAGTTCGGGCAGTCCAATCCTTGAATAACATAGCAACTGGCATCCATCCTTCTACCCTCCTATTCCTGTACGTGCTCCAATCCTTGATTGAAAATGGTGACGATATGATCGTCCGCCAAAGAGTAGTACACCGTTTTCCCGTCCCGGCGGTACTTTACCAAGCCCGCCTGCTTCAACACCCGCAGTTGATGGGAAATGGCGGATTGGGTCATTCCCAACAGGTCTGCAATGTCACAGACGCACATTTCACTTTCAAACAACACATATAGAATCTTAATCCGGGTGCTGTCTCCAAACACCTTAAACAATTCAGCCACATCGTACAGCACTTCGTCCTGGGGAATCCGAGGCTTCACCGCATCCACAATCTGCCGGTGGACGCAAAGCTGATCGCACTGCTGGCATTGCTCCGGTTCACTGCATGGTTTCATCCAACCGCTTCCTTTCCGTATTATCATATGAGCACTTGTTCATATGTTCCAACTAGAATATAGCACTTTGCAGGGGAGTTGTCAATAGCCAACTTCGATTTTTTCAAAAAAAGCATGAAATCCCCCAAAACTGCTTATATATGAGAGCAGCGGGGAGGGATGAGGATGAAGCGGCAGTCCATGATCAGCGGAGCCATGGTGCTGGCGGTGGGTATGCTTCTGGTCAAGCTGCTGGGGCTGCTATGCAAAATTCCCTTGTCCCGCATTTTGGGCACCGCCGGGATGGGATATTTTTCCGCTTCCTATACCCTGTTTACTGCCGTTTACGGCCTTACTGTCACCGGTCTCACCGGGGCAGCCAGCCAATGCACTGCGTCTCTGATGGCTCAAGGCCGGTACGGCGACTGCAAAAAACTGTTGACCGGTTCGGTGAAATGGTACACCTTGACTGGGCTGGCGGGATGCCTGCTGCTGTTGGGGTTGGCCCCGGTGCTCTGCGCCTTGATTCACAGTCCCAAAAGCCAGCCCGGCCTATGGATGATCGCCCCAGCCGTGCTATTTTCCTGTTTAGCAGCGGCGCTGCGGGGGCACTTTGAAGGTACCCGCAACATGACCCCTACCTCCCTGTCCCAGGTGGCGGAAGCGGGAGTGAAGCTGATCTGTTCGGTAGGGCTGTCCATGGGGGTGCTGTGGTGGGGAGAGCGGGAATTTCAGCGCACCGGTCAGGTGTTAGGACAATCCGCTTCCAACTGGGAGGAAGCCCAAGCTATTCTTCTTCCCTGGGCCAGCGCCGCCGCTTTGCTGGGGATCACCTTAAGCACCCTGGCCGGAACCATCGTATTGGCGCTGCTGCTGAAACATCAGCCTCCGTTCACCTCTTTTTTGGCCAAGCAAGCGCCTCCCACCCTGAAACAAAGCCAGCAAATCCGTCAGCTTTGGAAATTGGCGCTGCCCATTACCTTCAGCAGCGTCATCACCAGCGTCACCTCTCTCATTGATCTGTTCACCATCCCATCCGGGGTCCGGCAGGCCGCGGCGGCAGCGCCTCAGCTCTACTTTTCCCTAAGCCAAACCCTGGAACCGGGGCAGCAGCTTTCGGAATTGCTTTACGGCGCCTACACCATGGCTTTGGCGGTGTTTCATCTGGTGCCTTCCTTTACCGGTTTACTGGGCAAAACTGCCCTGCCTGCCATTACCGAAAGCCGAATGGGACAACGCCCCCAATCCATCGGCCGGCAGTTGAAGCTGGTGGTTGGAGGATCCGCGCTCATTTGTGTCCCAGCGGGACTGGCCATGGGATTGGTCTCCCCTTTGATTACCCACATCCTCTACGGCGCCCAGAACGGCTGGCAGGTCATCGCCCAAACCATGGCGCTGCTGGCTCCGGGGGCGGTATGCTGCGGGTTGGCAGTGCCACTGTACAGCGTACTGCAAGGATTGGGCCGGGCAGATCTGCCGGTATGGTTTCTGCTTATCGGCAGCGGGGTCAAGATGGCGGGAAATCTGATGCTGATTCCCCTGCCCCAACTGGGGCTTTCCGGCGCCGCCATTGCCACCGATCTCTGCTACGCTTTGGTGTTGGGATGCTGTTTCTGGGCTGTGTGGCGGGAAAAGTGGAAGTTGGAAGCAAAGAAATCCCCTACCCAATAAAGGATGGGGGAAATTTCAACTTTGCTTTTTCTTGTTTCGATGCCGCCAAATCAACACGCCAACGGTTGCAGCAGCGGCAATGACGGCCATGCCCATGACCATCCAGATACCTGTCCCGAATACTTGATCCCGCTGAGCAATCCCACAATAATCCATCTGTGGCATCTCTCCAACCAACCGTCCGCCTTCCGGAATTTCAGAAAAAGGAAGTTCCGGTGAAAAAGGTTTTGAATGGGCTGCCACTTGACGAAAATCAAAGATACCATCCTTTGGCTGAGTGCCGGGAACAGAAATGTTTTGCAGATAACCTGCATCCCCGATTACTTCGGTTTCTGAAACCGTAACCATGGTATCAATGGTATCGGAGCAGAGCAGGCAAACCGTCATTCCATTTCCGCTGCAGACCAACACTGCCTGGGAAACTTCTTGGGAGGAAGCGTCCATCCCAGCTTTAATGGCGGCGTCGTATCCCGGCATATATTCCGGCTCTGTGAATCCGGCACTGACAACGGTCCAATGATTCTCCCCTTGATCGCTGTGCTGTTCCAACTGAACCGAAACCACATCCTCTTCCAAAAAGATGTATCCCTCCCACTTAGCATAACCGGTTTCCAGAGTTTTCAGCAAATCCTGGGTTGTTTGGATGGAATAGAGATCTTCCAATGTAATATAGATCTTATAAAAATGCTCCCACTGGATGTCCTGGATCTGGAGCGGGCGTTCCAGATGCACTCCCAGCCAGAGGTTTACCGATTCCACAATCTCCTCGCCAAGAGAATGAATTTCCTGGTAATCGCTGTTTTGCCGGGTCAATTTATAGCTGGATGAAACGAAATCAGAAACGGAAACCTCCTGGTAACTCCGCCTTGGACAGAGCAGGGAAGGTTCTTCCGCCGCAGTCATAATTCCACCCTGAACACACAACACACCGGCCGCCAAGAAAGACAGCAATCTCGTTCCCATTTTCATTTGACTATTCCTTTCTGATTGTACCCAATCCCGCAATTCTTTTCTGCCAAACTGCCAGGGCAGCTCCCATCGCCGCTAACAGCGCTGCCGTTAGTAAGCCAGTTTGCAGCAGGGTAAGGCCTTGTCTTTGAATGATGTGGGGCAGGGTGTTTCCCAACAATCCCACTTGCTGTTTCAGTTCCGTGGGGAGAAAGTCCAAAGTGGGCTGAAAAGAGGTGGAACGTGCCGCCAAGGCCGGGAAGGAAAATACTCCGTCTTTCGGTGTTGTTCCAGGAGCAACCACTGCATCCAAAAAGGAGGACGTGCCATAAACACTGGTTTCCCCCACTGTCACCAAAGTGTCAATGGTGTCGCTGCACAGCAGACAAACCTGGAACCCATAGGAGTTTCGCACCAAAAAGGCTTGGGTGGCGTCGGGGGTGTGCTGCAATCCGGTTTGAATGGCGGCATTATAACCAATCCGCTGGTTGGAATCCCCCACCGTTTCCATGGACTGAATGGTCCAGTAGTGGGATTTTACCGCTGATGAATCGGTTTGCGTCAACGAGAGGGTCCGCAGCTTCACCAAAATGCAATCATCCTCGATGGTAATATAGCAGTCCCAGCCCAGTTCTCCCTGCTCCAAAGTTTCCAACAGCTGACCGGTGGTATGCAGGCCATACAGGTTTTCATCGGTGATGGAAATGCGGTAATATTCCCCTGCTTGAATATCGGCTAAGGTGGCTTTTCGGGACAGGCTGCCCTGAAACTGCCGGTTCATTTCCTGCACCATCAAAGGCTGTAGGTTGGAAATCGCCCCATAATCCCTGCTGCCCGGATACAGGAAAATGTGTTCTGTGATCTGGTCCGGCAAAAAACATTGCTGCTCCATCCGTTCCGGTATCTGGAATTCCAACGGCTGGGGCACGGCTACAGTTCCTGCACAAATCCCCAGCAACAGACAGCACAGCCCTGCCGCCAGCACTTGCAATCTGCGACCCATTTTTCTTCCTCCTTTTCTATGGCTACTGCTTCTACCTCTTTTGTGGGAAACAAAGGGAAATTGGTTACCATCGCCGGGAAAAAACGCAAAAAAAGAGCCGACACTTTCGCATCAGCTCTTCTTTTCTATGATTTGATTTCCTTAACTGCGGTCGCTGAGGGCTTCTTCCAAAGCGGCAGCCATGGTGCCCTGAGGTTGGGTGGGAACCACATGAACGTTGCGGTAGCAGCTCATACCGGTACCGGCAGGAATCAGCTTACCGATGATTACGTTTTCCTTCAAGCCTACCAGGGGGTCAACCTTACCCTTAATGGCAGCTTCGGTGAGCACCCGGGTGGTTTCCTGGAAGGAAGCAGCAGACAGGAAGCTTTCGGTGGCCAAGCTGGCCTTGGTGATGCCCAGCAGCACCGGTTCCACCTTAGCAGGACGGAGACCTTCTTCGCCGGCGGCAATCCGGGCCGCAATCTTCCGGTTGGCTTCCCGCACATCGGCGCGGTCCACCATGGTGCCAGGCAGGAGATCGGTATCCCCGGCGTCGTCTACCCGGACGTTCTTCATCATCTGACGGACAATCACTTCGATATGCTTGTCGTTGGTGTCAACGCCCTGGAGACGGTACACCTTCTGTACTTCGGTAATCAGGTAGTTGCGCACTGCCTGCTCGCCCAAAATAGCCAGCACGTCCTTGGGATTGATGGAACCTTCGGTGAGGGGCTGGCCCTTTTCCACATAATCGCCTTCGGACACCTTCAAGCGGTAGTTGAAGGGGATCATGTAGGAGCGTTCGTCCTCGCTGTTGGTAACCACCACAGTACGGCTGCGCTTGACTTCTTCAAACCGGACCTTGCCTTCGATTTCAGAGATAATGGCGGCGCCTTTGGGACGACGGGCCTCAAACAACTCTTCAACACGGGGCAGACCTTGGGTGATGTCTTCTGCGTTTGCGATACCGCCGGTATGGAAGGTACGCATGGTCAACTGGGTACCAGGTTCGCCGATGGACTGGGCCGCAATGATACCCACTGCTTCGCCCACCGCCACAGGCTTGCCGTTGGCCAGGTTGGCGCCGTAGCACTTGGCGCAGACGCCGTGTTTGCTCTCGCAGGAAAGGATAGAGCGGATCTTCACCGTGGTGATACCGGCGGCTTCGATCTTGGCCACGTCCTTCTCGTCAATGAGCTTATCCTTGCTCACCATCACTTCTCCGGTGACAGGATCCAACAGATCGTCACAGAGGTAACGGCCAACGATACGGTCTTCCAAGGGCTCGATCATTTCCTTGCCTTGGGTGATAGCGGAAATTTCAATGCCTTCGTGAGTGCCGCAATCGTGTTCCCGTACCACCACTTCCTGGGATACGTCCACCAGACGACGGGTCAGGTAACCGGAGTCCGCAGTACGCAGCGCGGTATCCGCCAAGCCCTTCCGGGCGCCTCTGGAGGAGATGAAGTATTCCAGAATGTTCAGGCCCTGACGATAGTTCGCACGAATCGGAATTTCAATGGTCTGGCCGGCGGTGTTGGCGATCAAGCCACGCATACCTGCCAGCTGACGAATCTGAGCGATAGAACCACGAGCACCGGAGTCCGCCATCATGAAGATGGGGTTGTCGGGAGTCAAGCCGGCCTGCAGCTCTTCGGTGACCTTATCGGTGCAGTCGTTCCAAGTTTCCAGAACCTTGCTGTACCGCTGTTCATCGGACAGGAAACCGTCTTCGTACTCTTCCTGGATCTGGAGCACTTTGTCCTCCGCCTGCCGGATCAATTCTTCCTTCTGAGGCGGCACGGTAGCGTCGCACACTGCCACGGTGATGGCGCTGCGGGTGGAGTACTTATAGCCCAACGCCTTGATGTTATCCAACACTTCGCTGGTCATGGCGGTGCCATGCACCCGGATGCAGCGGTCCACAATCTGACCGATCTGCTTTTTCTTCACCAGGAAGTCGATTTCCAGGTTGAACTCGTTTTCGCTCTTAGTGCGGTCCACAAAGCCCAAATCCTGAGGGATGGGCTCGTTGAAGATCATCCGGCCCACAGTGGTGTCGATGATCTTGCTGATGCTGTGCTCGCCCACCTTTTTGGTGATCCGAACCTTGATCTTGGCGTGGAGATCCACCACACCGGCCTGGTAAGCCATCAAGGCTTCGTTGTAATCCCGGAACACCTTGCCTTCGCCCTTGGCGCCGTCCTGGATCATGGTCAGGTAGTAAGCGCCTAAGATCATATCCTGGCTGGGCACTGCCACCGGCTTGCCGTCACTGGGTTTCAGCAGGTTGTTGGCAGCCAGCATCAGGAAACGGGCTTCGGCCTGAGCTTCCGCAGAAAGGGGAAGGTGAATTGCCATCTGGTCGCCGTCAAAGTCGGCGTTGTAAGCGGTACACACCAGGGGGTGCAGTTTCAGAGCCTTGCCTTCCACCAACACCGGCTCGAAGGCCTGAATGCCCAAACGGTGCAGCGTGGGTGCACGGTTCAACAGCACCGGGTGGTTCTTGATTACCACTTCCAAAGCGTCCCAAATAGCGGGATCGCCGTGCTCCACCATTTTCCGGGCGCCCTTGATGTTGTTGGCTTTCTGGGTTTCCACCAAGCGCTTCATTACAAAGGGCTTGAATAGTTCGATGGCCATTTCCTTGGGCACACCGCACTGATACATCTTCAGTTCCGGGCCAACCACGATAACGCTACGGCCGGAATAGTCCACACGTTTACCCAACAGGTTCTGACGGAACCGGCCCTGCTTACCTTTCAGCATATCGGACAGGCTCTTCAGCGCACGGTTGTTGGGGCCGGTCACCGGACGTCCCCGGCGGCCGTTGTCGATCAGCGCGTCCACCGCTTCCTGCAGCATCCGCTTTTCGTTGCGGACGATGATGTCGGGAGCGTTGAGCTCCAACAAGCGCTTTAAGCGGTTGTTCCGGTTGATGACCCGGCGGTACAGATCGTTCAAATCAGAGGTGGCAAACCGGCCGCCGTCCAACTGTACCATAGGCCGCAGTTCCGGCGGGATCACCGGCACCACATCCAGCACCATCCATTCCGGACGGTTGCCGGACAGGCGGAAGCTTTCCACTACTTCCAAACGCTTGAGCAGACGAACCCGCTTCTGGCCGGATGCGTTTTCCAACTGTTCTTTCAGATCGTTGCTCAGCTGGTCCAGATCCATCTCCTTGAGCAGCTTCTGGATGGCTTCGGCACCCATACCGGCTTCAAAGCCGTCGCTGCCGTAACGTTCCACCATTTCTGCGTGCTCATTTTCGGTGAGAAGCTGGCACTTTTCCAGGCCGCTGTCCTTGGGATCGGTGACAATGTACTTGGCAAAGTACAGCACTTCTTCCAGACGCCGGGGCGGCAGATCCAAAATCTGGCCCATCCGGGAAGGAACGCCCTTGAAGTACCAGATGTGGGATACCGGAGCCGCCAGTTCGATGTGGCCCATCCGTTCCCGGCGGACCTTGGCCCGGGTGACTTCTACGCCGCACTTATCACAAATCTGGCCTTTGTAGCGCTGGCGCTTATACTTTCCGCAGTGGCACTCCCAGTCCTTGGTAGGTCCGAAGATGCACTCGCAGAACAAGCCGCCTTTCTCCGGTTTCAGAGTCCGGTAGTTGATGGTTTCCGGCTTGGTAACCTCGCCGTAGGACCATTCCCGAATCTGTTCCGGAGATGCCAGACCGATTTTGATTGAATCAAAAGAATTATATTCCATGTTCAGACTCCTCTACTATCCAATCGAATGGGTGTGCTGTTAAAATTCTTCTTCCTCCATGGTCGGATCTACCAAATCGCTGAGGTCGGGCTGATCGTCCGCAAAGTCATCGCTGTCCAGATCTTCAAACAGATCGCTGAGATCATCGGTCTGGCCCAGCTCTTCTGCCTTCTCGTCGGAGTTTTCCATGGTGTACCCGTCCATTTCTCC
>DVGY01000009.1 GCA_018712465.1 Candidatus Egerieicola pullicola
ATCCGGGTCATCGAACCCAGAGTGGACCGGGTCTGGTCTCCCAAGGGCGGCGAACCGGTGATCGTTCGGCTGAACCCCGATGCGAAAGTGTAAAGAAGGAGGAGCTGCAAGATGGGCAATAACGGTATCAATTATATCCACCCGGAATTTGAAGTAGTCCGGGACCAGGACAAATGCATTGCCTGCCGTGTCTGTGAGCGGCAATGCGCCAACGAAGTGCATTACATGGACGAGGACGGCGTCATGCGGGCGGACAATTCCAAATGCGTCAACTGCCACCGCTGCGTCAGCCTCTGCCCCACCGGCGCGCTGAAGATTGTCAAAAGCGACCACACCTTCCGTCCCAACGGAAACTGGACGCCTCAGGTCATCACCGAGCTGTACCGCCAGGCAGGAAGTGGCGGCGTACTGTTGTCCAGCATGGGCAACCCCACCAATCTGCCGGTGTACTGGGACCGGATTCTGTTGAACGCCTCCCAGGTCACCAACCCCTCCATCGACCCCCTGCGGGAGCCCATGGAAACGGTAACCTTCCTGGGCAAGAAACCCAGAGACATCGTCCGGGATGCAGAAGGCAACATTGTGAACAACCTGACTCCTCAGATCCGGTTGAGCACCCCGATTATGTTCTCCGCTATGAGCTACGGCTCCATCAGCTACAATGCCCATGAATCCTTGGCCAGAGCTGCCACCGAGCTGGGCATCTGCTACAACACCGGCGAAGGCGGTCTCCACGAAGACTTCTACAAATACGGTCCCAACACCATCGTTCAGGTGGCTTCCGGCCGGTTCGGCGTTCACAAAGCCTACCTGGAAGCAGGCTGCGCCGTAGAAATCAAAATCGGTCAGGGCGCCAAGCCGGGCATCGGCGGCCACCTGCCGGGCACCAAGATTGTAGGCGACATCAGCCGCACCCGGATGATCCCCGAGGGCAGCGACGCCATCTCCCCGGCCCCCCACCACGACATCTACTCCATCGAGGACCTGCGTCAGCTGGTGTACTCCTTAAAGGAAGCTACCGAATATAAAAAGCCGGTGATCGTCAAGATTGCCGCAGTGCACAACGTGGCTGCCATTGCCTCCGGCGTGGCCCGCAGCGGTGCAGACATCATCGCCATCGACGGATTCCGGGGCGGCACCGGCGCGGCTCCCACCCGGATCCGGGACAACGTGGGCATCCCCATTGAACTGGCTCTGGCTGCCGTGGACTCCCGTCTGCGGGAAGAAGGCATCCGGGACAACGTCAGCGTGGTAGTGGGCGGCTCCATCCGCTCTGCCGCCGACGTGGTCAAGGCCATTGCCTTGGGCGCCGACGCCTGCTACATCGGCACCGCCGCCTGCCTGGCCATGGGCTGCCACCTCTGCCGCAGCTGCCAGGAAGGCAAGTGCAACTGGGGCATTGCCACCCAGCGTCCGGAACTGGTGAAGCGGCTCAATCCCAACATCGGCTCTCAGCGGCTGGTAAACCTGGTCAACGCCTGGACCCACGAAATCAAAGAGATCATGGGCGGCATGGGCATCAACTCCATCGAGAGTTTGCGGGGCAACCGTTTGATGCTCCGAGGCGTTGGTCTGAATCAGAAGGAACTGGAGATTCTGGGCATCAAGTATGCCGGGGAATAAGGAGGGACTGGCTGTGAAACGAGTTTATGTCAATGAAGAATGGTGCTTAGGCTGCCATCTCTGTGAATATCAATGTGCCTTTGCCAATTCCGGGGAAACGGATATGGTAAAAGCGTTAAAGGGTGTGAAAATCAACCCCCGCATCCAGGTGGAAGAAGGGGACGGCGTAAACTTTGCCGTCCAGTGCCGCCACTGCGAAGAACCTCTCTGTGTCAAGGGCTGTATCTCCGGAGCGCTGAGCATCCAAGACGGAGTGATTCACCTGGATGAAAATAAATGTGTGGGCTGCTACACCTGTGTGCTGATGTGTCCCTACGGCGCCATTATGCCGGGCAACGGCACCGCAGTGCAGAAATGCGAGCTCTGCCTGAACAATTCCTGCGGAGAACCCGCCTGTGTCAAGGGCTGCCCCAACGCCGCCATTGTGTACGAAGAACGATAAGGAGGAGCCAAAATGGAAAAGAATTATGTAATCGTCGGCAACTCCGCCGCCGCCATCGGCTGTGTGGAGGGGATCCGCCAGGTAGACCAAACAGGCAGCATCCTCATCGTCTCCGATGAACCCTACCACACCTACTCCCGTCCCCTGATCTCCTATCTGCTCTGGGGAAAAACCGACCGTCAGCGGATGAAATACCGTCCCGACTCCTTCTATGACGACAATAAGGTGGACACCCTGTTCGGTGTGAAAGCCACCGCCCTCCACCCGGAAGAACACACCATGGAGCTGGACAACGGGGAAACCGTCACCTACGGCAAATTGCTGCTGGCCACCGGTTCCCGTCCCTTTATCCCGCCTATGGAAGGGCTGGATCAGGTGGAAAAGAAATTCACCTTTATGACCTTAAACGATGCCCTGGCGTTGGAAGAAGCCATCACCCCGGACTCCAAAGTGCTGGTAGTAGGCGCCGGTTTGATCGGCTTGAAGTGCGCGGAAGGCATTTTTGAGAAAGTGGGCTCTCTAACGGTGGTGGACCTGGCCAACCGTATCCTTCCCTCTATCCTGGACGAAGAAGGCTCCAAGCTGGTGCAGGAATACATCGAAAAGAAGGGCGTCAAGTTCTACCTCTCCGATTCCGTGGCCAAGTTTGAAAACGGCGTAGCCCATCTCAACAGCGGCGCTCAAGTGGAATACGATGTAGTGGTCATTGCCGTGGGCGTGCGGCCCAACGTGGAATTGGCTCAGGAAGCAGGAATCAACGTGAACCGCGGCATCCTCACCGACGTTCACTGCGCCACCAGTGCAGCGGATGTCTACGCCGCCGGGGACTGCACCGTCAGCCACAACATTGCCTCCGGTCAGGATCAGATCCTGGCTCTGCTGCCCAACGCCTATATGCAGGGAGAAACTGCCGGCATCGAAATGGCGGGAGGAGAAGCCCGGTACGACAAAGCCATCCCCATGAACGCCATGGGAATGCTGGGACTGCACATGATTACCGCCGGTGTCTACGACGGCGAAGTGTACAAAGAGCAGAACTGCGAAGGCTACAAAAAGCTGTTTGTCAAGGATGGCAAACTGGTAGGCTTCATCCTCATTGGGGACGTGATTAAACGGGCGGGGATTTACACCAGCCTGATCCGGGAACAGACTCCTCTGGATGAAATCGACTTTGATTTGATCAAGCATTCGCCCCAGCTCATGGCCTTCGCCAAAAAAGAGCGGAAGGTTAAGCTGGCAGGCGCCAAGGAAGAATAAAGGAGGCTGAACACTATGATGATTCGTCCCGGTGCAGAGATGCACTTTCAAACTTTGAACGAAGCCATTCGTTCCACCCCGGACACCGACATCATGATTGAAAACTGCTTGGGCCAGCGCTACATCGGCGCAGGGCTTTCCGGCAAAACCATTGTCATCAACGGCACTCCGGGCAACGCCTTGGGCGCTTACTTGGACGGCTGCACCATCCACGTCCACGGCAATTCCCAGGATGCCACCGGGGACACCATGAATGAAGGCACCATCTATGTCCACGGCAACGCTGGGGACGCCACTGGTTACGCCATGCGGGGCGGCAAGATCTTCATCGAGGGCAATTCCGGCTACCGTACCGGCATCCACATGAAGGCTTTCCAGGAGAAGGTTCCTGTTTTGGTGGTAGGCGGCATTACCGGCAGCTTTCTGGGAGAATACCAGGCCGGCGGCTATATCATTGTGCTGGATTTAAACAACCAGTCCATCGAAAAGAACTGCAACTTTGTGGGAACCGGGATGCACGGCGGCAAGATTTTCCTGCGCACCGAAAAGCTGCCTCCCAACCTGCCCAAGCAGATTCTGGCCAACCCCGCCACCAAGGAAGATTTGAAGGAAATTGAACCCTTCATTCACGAATTCTGCGAAGCCTTTGGACGGGAAGAACAGGAAATTTTGGACAGCGACTTTTATGTGCTGACCCCCAACTCCAACAACCCCTACAAGCAGCTCTACACCCGCAACCAGTGCTGATTGCAATCTGTTTTCATCGGCGTCTTTCCTCTTTGCTCACAAGGAAAGGCGCCTTTTTTCCAGCCAATCCGTGATTTGGAAACCCAGATCGGGTGATTTCTCCCCCCAAAACCCAAAGGGACTTTTTCCAAAAAGAAATTTTTCCACATTCTGCAATGGGTTTGCAATGTGAATTTTTTTCTGTTACAATAAGTTTATCCCTACTCCCTATCTGAGAAAGGAGTTTTCTTATGCTATCCCCAGCCGCCAGAGATACTTTGCAGTATGTCAAAGAAAATGATGTGAAATTTATTCGGCTTACCTTCTGCGACATCTTCGGCAATGTGAAAAACATCTCCATCCAAGCGGACCGCCTGCCCCATGCTCTGGAGTATGGAATTTGTTTGGACGCCTGTTCCGTCCAGGGATTTTCCGGAGCAGACGGCGATGATTTGTTCCTTTTCCCGGACCCCACTACCATGGCCGCCCTTCCCTGGCGTCCCAGCCGGGCAGGAGTGATCCGGTTTTTCTGCGACATCCGTTATCGAGACGGACGTCACTTTGAACGGGACAGCCGCTATCAATTAAAAGAAGCGGTGCGCCGCTGCAAAAAGATGGGCTATCAGTGCAAAATCGGCAGCAAGTGTGAATTTTACCTTTTCCTGCAGGATGAGAAAGGAAACCCCACCTTGGAAGTCCAGGACCGGGCAGGGTATCTGGATGTAGCGCCCCTGGACCGGGGAGAAAACATCCGCCGGGAGATCTGCCTGAACCTGGAACAGATGGGTATCAAGCCGGAATGCTCCTACCACGAACATGGCCCCGGCCAAAACGAAGTGGATTTCCGGGATAACAACGCGTTGGGCGCCGCCGACGACTTGATCTCCTTTAAACTGGCGGTGCGCAGCATTGCCAACATCAACGGGCTGTACGGTTCCTTTTTGCCCAAACCCTTGGAGCACCTTCCCGGCAGCGGACTGCATGTCAACATAAACCTTTATAAAGACGGTGAAAATATCTTTTTGGGAGGGGAACAGCACAATCCGGTGGCAGAAAGCTTCATTGCCGGGATTTTAAAGTATATCCGGGACATCACCTGCTTTCTCAATCCCCTGTCCAATTCCTACACCCGGTTTGGGGAGTTTGAAGCCCCCAAATATATCTCCTGGTGCCACCAAAACCGGTTCCAGCTCATCCGCATTCCCGCAGCCTCTCCCGGCCACAACCGGATGGAGCTGCGCAGCCCGGACAGCGCCTGCAATCCCTATCTGGCCTTTGCCTTGTTGATTCATGCCGGATTAGACGGGATCCAGGAAAATCTGTCCCTCCCTGCTCCCACCAATCTGGATCTGTTTACCGCCACTCCGGAGCAAACTGCCGGACTGGAACTGCTGCCCCAGAATCTGGGAGAAGCCCTGGACTGCGCCCGGAAGAGTGAATTTGTGAGAAAACACCTGGATGCCGGGCTGTTGGAAAGCTATCTTGCCAACAAACAAAAGGAATGGGACAATGCCCTGGCTTCTTCCAACCGCCATGACTATGAACTGCGCAACTATTTCCTCTACATTTGATATCGTACACCGGTTTCGCCCTTCCCCCGCCACACAAAGGAGACCTTGGGTTGAAAGAGCTATTGTTGATTAACAGCAACGACAAATATAAAGAGCCCCTGCTGGCCCTGCTGCATCAGTGCGGTCTCAAGCAGATCGACTTTGCTTACAGCGGGGGTGAAGTGCGCCGTCTCACCCAAAATCAAAACTACCCCATGGCCATCATCAACACCCCTCTGGCCGATGAATTCGGCCACGAACTGGGAGGCTACCTGTCCCGGCAGCGGGGATGTCTGGTGCTGCTGTTGGTGAAGAACGAGATTGCGGAAGAGATGTCCATCAAGGTCCAGCGGGATGGTATGCTGGTATTGGCCAAGCCCATCAACCGGGGCGGATTTATCCAGGCGGTGCGGTTGATGATTTCCTGCAGCCAAAAAATCAGGCTGCTTCAGGGGGAAAACGAAAAACTGCGGACTACCCTGCAGCAAGACCGGGTCATCAGCCGGGCCAAATGTCTGCTCATTGAGCAGGGCGGTTTTACCGAAGAACAGGCCCACCACTTCCTAGAACAGCAGGCTATGAACCAGCGCACCACCCGATACGAGGTTGCCCGAGACGTCTGCGCTCAATATACGGACTAAGAATCTTCTGCCCAAAGGCCCTCCTTTCGGGCAGAAGAACGATTTTGTCCCTAAAAAAGAAAAATCGGTTGTATTTACCGGTCAAATCCAGTATAATGTATTTTGTATAAAAATGCGAAGAAGGAGAGTATCCTGCGGTGAAGCTATCATTTACCAAAATGCACGGCTGCGGCAACGACTACATTTATTTCAACGCCTTTACCCAGTCCATCCACAATCCCGAAGAACTATCCATCCGCTTATCCCAGCGGAGAAAGAGCATCGGCGGGGACGGCATTATTCTGGTCTGCCCCAGCGATGCAGCAGACGCCAAAATGCGAATCTTCAATGCGGACGGCAGTGAAGCCAAAATGTGCGGCAACGGCGTGCGCTGCGTGGCAAAATTCGTGGTGGATCAGGGCTTGGTGCCCAGCGACCGGGAAACGGTAGCCATCGACACCCTCAGCGGCGTCAAGACCATCCGCCTGCTCCGGGAAAACGGCCAGGTGGTAGGGGCTACGGTGGATATGGCCCAAGCCATCCTCACCCCCAAAGAAATTCCGGTTCTGCTGGAAGGGGACCGTGTCATCGGCCGCCCGGTGGAAATTGCCGGAAAAAGCTGGGACATCACCTGCGTTTCCATGGGCAACCCCCACTGCGTGGTTTTTGTGGACCAGGTAGAAAACCTGAATCTGGAGCAGCTGGGCCCCTGTTTTGAAAAGAACCCCATCTTCCCGGAACAGGTGAACACCGAATTCATCCGGGTTCTGGATCCCCACACCCTGCAGATGCGGGTTTGGGAACGAGGCAGCGGAGAAACCTGGGCCTGCGGCACAGGAGCCTGTGCTGCGGCGGTGGCAGCGGTGGAAAACGGCTACTGCCCGAAAAATGAAGACATCACCGTACATTTGGTGGGCGGAGACCTGGTGATCCGCTACACCGATCAAACCGTTTACATGACCGGCGAAGCAGTGACTGCTTTTGAAGGGGAGGTAGAAGTATGACCAAATATATTTTCGTAACCGGCGGCGTGGTCTCCGGTTTGGGTAAAGGCATTACTGCCGCCAGCTTGGGCCGTGTGCTAAAACAGCGGGGCCTGAAGGTGGCCGCCCAAAAATTGGACCCCTACATCAACATCGACCCCGGCACCATGAGCCCCTACCAGCACGGAGAAGTGTTCGTCACCGAAGACGGTGCGGAAACCGACCTGGACTTGGGCCACTATGAACGGTTCATCGACGAAGATTTGAATAAGTTCTCCAACCTGACCACCGGCCGGGTTTACTGGAACGTATTAAACAAAGAACGCAACGGGGACTATTTGGGCAAAACTGTCCAGGTGATTCCCCACATCACCAATGAAATCAAGGAATTTATCTACACCGTAGGCCGGAAAACCAGCGCCGACATCGTCATCACCGAAATCGGCGGCACCGTGGGCGACATCGAAAGCCAGCCCTTTATGGAAGCCATCCGCCAGGTGGCCTTCGACGTGGGCCGGGAAAATGTCTGCTACATCCACGTCACCCTGGTGCCCTACATCACCGGCAGCGGAGAATTTAAGAGCAAACCTACCCAGCACTCCGTCAAGGAATTGCAGAGCCTGGGAATCGCTCCCAACATCATCGTCACCCGGGTGGATCAGCCTCTGGACGAGGACATTCGGGACAAGATCGCTTTGTTCTGCAATGTGAAAAAGGAATGCGTCATTGAGAACCTGACCCTGCCGGTGCTGTACCAGTGCCCCATGATGCTGGAAGAAAGCCATATGTCCGACATTGTGCTCAAGGAACTGGGCATTGATGCGCCGGAAGCGGATATGACCGAATGGAATCAGATGCTCCAGCGAATTGCCAGCCGCAACAAAACCGTTACCATCGCTTTGGTAGGCAAATATGTCAAACTCCACGATGCGTATCTCTCGGTGGTAGAATCCCTGAACCACGCCGGCTATGAAAACGCCGCCAAGGTAGAGATCAAATGGGTGGATTCCGAGGATGTCACCGAAGAAACAGCCGGTGAAATCTTTGGGGATGTCCAAGGCATCCTGGTACCCGGCGGCTTCGGTCATCGGGGCGTGGAAGGCAAGATTGTGGCGGCGCGGTATGCCCGGACCCACAATGTGCCTTACCTGGGCATCTGCCTGGGAATGCAGGTAGCCGTCATTGAATTCGGCCGCCATGTACTGGGGCTCACCGGAGCTCACTCCGCAGAGTTCGACCCTGCCACCCCCTATCCGGTCATCGACCTGATGCCCGACCAGAAGGGCAACCTGCCCAAGGGCGGCACCATGCGGCTGGGCGCCTATCCCTGCAAGATCTCGGAGGACTCCATTATGTCCCGGGCTTACGGCCAGAAAGAGGTCAACGAACGGCACCGCCACCGCTATGAATTCAACAACGCTTTCCGGGACAACTACCGTCAAGGCGGTATGCGCTTCACCGGCACCAGCCCCGACGGGCATCTGGTGGAAGCCGTAGAAATTCCGGAACACAAATTCTATATCGGCGTACAGTACCATCCGGAATTTAAGAGCCGTCCCAACCGGGCTCATCCCCTGTTCCGGGAATTTGTGAAAGCTGCATTAGGGGATTAAGTGCATCAAGGAGGTTATACAACATGCAGATCAACCGTCATTTTTTGGAGGTAGCAGACAGCTATCTGTTTTCCACCATTGCCCACAAGGTCAATGAATACACCGCCGCCAATCCGGACAAAAAGATCATCCGTCTGGGCATCGGCGACGTAACCCGTCCCTTGGCTCCTGCGGTGATCGACGCCCTTCACGCCGCAGTGGACGATATGTCCAAAGCGGAAACCTTCCACGGCTACGGCCCGGAACAGGGTTACGATTTCCTGAAAGAATCCCTACAAAGCTACTACGCCTCCCATGGGGTGAAGCTGGATCTGGACGAAATCTTTGTCAGCGACGGCGCCAAGAGCGACGTAGGCAACATTCTGGACCTGTTTTCCACCGACAACCTGGTGCTGGTGCCCGACCCGGTGTATCCGGTATATGTGGACACCAACGTCATGGCGGGACGGAAAATTCAGTACATGAACGCCAACGAAGAAAACGGATTCCTGCCTCTGCCGGATGAATCGGTGGACGCTGACATCATCTACCTCTGCTCCCCCAACAACCCCACCGGCGCAGTATACACCAAAGACCAGCTGCAACAGTGGGTGGACTACGCCAATGAACGGGAAGCAGTGATTCTCTTTGACGCCGCCTATGAATGCTTTATCACCGATCCCACCCTGCCCCGGAGCATCTTTGAAATTCCCGGCGCCAAGACCTGTGCCATTGAGTTCTGCTCCTTCTCCAAGACCGCCGGCTTCACCGGCACCCGCTGCGGCTACACCGTAGTGCCCAAAGCCTTGGTGCGGCAGGACACCCCTCTGAACAAAATGTGGCTGCGCCGTCAGACCACCAAGTTCAACGGAGTTCCCTACATCGTCCAGAAGGGCGCAGCAGCCGTATTCACCGAAGAAGGACTGCCTCAGATCAAGGAAACCATTGCCTACTATCTGGACAACGCCAAGATCATCGCTCAGGCCATGGACGAATTGGGCATCTGGTACACCGGCGGCACCAATTCTCCCTACATCTGGCTGAAGTGCCCGGGCGATATGAAGAGCTGGGACTTCTTTGATCTGCTACTGGAGCAGGCCAATGTGGTGGGTACCCCCGGCGCCGGCTTCGGTCAGAACGGAGAAGGCTTCTTCCGGCTCACCGCCTTCGGCGATCGGGACAATACCAAGGAAGCAGTGGAACGGATCAAGACGCTGTTGAAGTAAGTTTCCAAGTAAAATTCAGATAACAAAAGGACGCACCGGAAATATTCCAAGTGCGTCCTTTTTTACATTGTTGTTACTCTTTATGAGCAGGAGCCGTTAAAGGATTTTTTCAGCAATAAAGTGCCGTCTGCGTTGTAATACGCCATCTGAATCACAATATCTTCCCCCACCAAATTGGCCATGGTATTTGCCTGCTGGGTGAGCGTCACGGCGTTATCGTCTAAATTTTCCTCAATGGCATCTGCCACCAAATTGCCGCGGTTATCCACCTGATCCAGATAGGTGTAGGCATAGATCAAGGTATTTCCTCGAGCAGACACCTTGCAGTCGGTAATATCGCTGGAACCGATCTCTTCCCAGGTGTCGCCGTACTGATCCACCAGATCAGCCAGCGTCATGCCGGAAGCTTCCGGCTCCTCTTCCTCTTCCCAGGCAGGAGATTCCTCCTGCTGCTGATTGGTGCCGCCCTGGAAGCCGTTTTGGGCAGCCTGCCGGTTTACAGCAGGCATACAAGCGGTGAAGGCAAACACCATGCACCCCGCCATAGCGGCAATCAAAAATAACTTGAACCCTTTCATCAAAATTCTCCTTATTCTTTCCTGGGATAATTAGTCCGCTGTGTAGGTGTAGCTGGACAGCATATCCCCATCCATGGTGTGGTATTCCACACGAATCTTTACTTCATCCCCAAGCTGGTCGCTCAGTTGAGAAACCAGGGGTTGGAAGGTGGATTCCATGGACTCCAGACCGGAATCCAACGCGTCGCACACCGCATCCATGGTTTCTTCCGGAATGTCGATCTGATAGGTGCAAATCACTACCAGAGTGTTTCCTTCTACTTCCAGGGAACCGGTTGCAGTGTCGTTGGAGGCGTTTTCCATGGAAGAAATCAGCGCCTGTCCTTCTTCTCCTTCTGCAATCGCTTCCAGTTTTGCTGTAATGCTGTCTTTTTTGGTTTCGGAAGCCTCCGACGTGTTCACACCGGTTGGGGGATTGGTGGCAGTGCCGCCATTATTTCCGCTGGAGCAAGCAGTGAAAGCCATTAACAAGCAGCCAGCCAACGCTGCTGCCAAAATAGATTGAAACCGTTTCATCATAATTCTCCTTCTATTTCTTTATGCTTTTTAGTTGTTGGGTTTCCTTTGTTTCTCCGGCACTTCTATGCCAGCCCATCAATTTTGGGAAGAATAGGTGTAGCTGCCCAATTCTGTGCCGTCTGCATTGAGGTAGACCACCTTTAACTGAATATCCTGCTGGTTGATGTCCGTGGCAATCTGATCCACTGCATCCTGGAAGGAATCCGCATTGGTTTCCGCTCCCAGATTCAAGCTGCTGGTCACAGAACCGTCGCTATTGTCCATCTGGGTTTGGCTGGTGTAGGTGTAAAGCAGGGTGTTGCCCTCCACCGTGATCTCCAGATCCAATCCCATGTTCGCCGCTTGAGACTCTGCCGGGCTGAGGTTTTCCTCTACGTAATCTTCCAGCGCCTGGGTCACGTCCATGGACAAGGGCTTGCTGGTGGTGACGGAGCAGCCTGCCAATCCGGTGAGCAAACAACCGGCTGCCAGCAAGGCAGCAATGGTTTTGGAAATTTTCATTGTCATTCCGCCTTTCCCAAATCCTTGGCCTTACAGTTCCCGTTCCAGAGCAATCATGCCGCTGCGGGCCATCTTGATAATGCCATAAGGCTTCACCAGCCGGAGGAAAGAGTCAATCTTTTTCGGGCTGCCGGTGAGTTCCAGCATCAATTCCGTTTGGGCCACATTCAGCACCTTGGCACGGCACAGGTTGGCCACCTGAATCAAGCCGTCCCGGGTTTCTTCGCTGCATCCGGCACGCAC
>DVGY01000010.1 GCA_018712465.1 Candidatus Egerieicola pullicola
GGGAGTTGTCTGTGTTTGATAATCCGGAATTGCCGGAGGTGGCGGCGTTTTGCTTGGGCCACGCCACTCCTCAGCGCACCGTCCAGGTGCCGGGCCACCTGCAGCTGCAGGGGGTGTGGACGCCCCAGTACGTCAATGTCCAGTATCCTTGGGACGGGAAGCTGAACACCCAGATCGGCGATCCCATTCCCGATCACAGCCTGGCCTGCTACCGGAAATCCTTTACTCTGCCTCAAAATTGGCAGGGGAAGGAGGTCAGTGTGGTGTTCCACGGGGCCGACTGCGCCATCTATGTGTTCTGCAACGGCAATTTTGTGGGGTACGGCGAGGACAGTGCCACCCCCAGCGAATTTCATTTGACTCCTTGGCTGGATTTTGCCGGGGAAAACACTTTGTCCGTCCAACTGTTTCGCCGCAGTTCCGCCAGTTGGCTGGAGGACCAGGATTTCTGGCGGCTGAGCGGCCTGTACCGGGATGTGACCTTGGTGGCCCGTCCGGAATGCCATCTGGAAGATTTGTTTTTGCATCCCTCCCTCAATGAGGATTACACCAAGGGAGATTTGACGGTGGAGTACCGCTGTACCGGCGAAGCCAAAGGGTACGCCGTCACCGCCAAGCTCCTTGCCCCGGACGGCGCCGAGGTGGGCAAGGGGGGCAGCTGTGCCTGGGACGGCCGGTTTGCCATTCCGGTGGAGAACCCTGCGCTGTGGAGTGGGGAATGCCCCAATCTTTACACCCTGGAACTTTGGGTCATCCGGGAAAAGGATAACGCGGTGGTGGAGTACTGCCGCACCAAAACCGGGTTCCGCCGGTTGGAACTGATCCGGGGTGCCTATCACATAAACGGGAAAAAGCTCCAGCTCCGGGGGGTAAACCGCCATGAATTCTGCCTGGAACATGGCCGTGCCGTGCCGGAAGAGGTGATGCTTCAGGATATTTTCTGCTTGAAGCGCAACAACATCAACGCCGTCCGCACCAGCCACTATCCCAACCAGTCCGCCTGGTACCGGCTGTGCGATGAGTACGGCATCTACCTCATCGACGAAGTCAACCTGGAAACCCACGGCAGCTGGTCTCAGGTAGACCATTTGTCTCCCCAGTGGAACCTCCCCGGAAACCGGGAGGAGTGGAAGGACGCTGTGGTAGACCGGGCCAGAAGCATGGTGGAGCGGGACAAAAACCACCCTTCTATTGTGATTTGGAGCTGCGGCAATGAGTCTTTTGCCGGTACCGGCCTGGAAGCCATCAGCGACTTTCTCCGCCAGCGGGACCCCTCCCGTCCGGTCCATTATGAAGGGGTGAACTTCTACCGGGATTTCCAATACATTTCCGATTTTGAAAGCCATATGTACGCCAAAGCGGCGGAGGTTCGGGAATATCTGGAAAATAATCCGGCTAAGCCCTATCTGCTGTGCGAATACGCCCACGCCATGCACAACTCCTGCGGGGGCCTGGATGAGTACGGCAAGCTGGAACAGTATCCCGGCTATCAGGGCGGCTTTATCTGGGACTTTGTGGACCAGTGCCTGCTGGATGAAGACGGCAACTTTGCCTACGGCGGGGACTTCGGGGACCGTCCCACTGATTACGATTTCTGCTGCAACGGCATCCTCTTTGCCGACCGCACCGAATCTCCCAAAATGCAGGAGGTCAAGCAGGTGTACTCCCCGGTGCGGATCACGGTGGCCCGGAACCGGGTGGCGGTGGAAAACCGCCGGCTCTTTGCCAACCTCTCGGATTTGAAGCTGATCTGCACGGCCGTGCAGCAGGGAAAGGAAATTTTCCACCAGGAATTCAACCTCACTGCTGGTCCCGGGGAAACGGAGGTCATTCCTTTGATCTTCCCGGAAGCCGGGGAAGAGGATCTGCTTTATTCCGCCGTGGCAGTGCTGGCCCAGGATACCCCTTGGGCGGAGGCCGGTTATCCCATGACCTTTGGGGAAAAGCTGGCGGAAGGGTCTCGCCGCACCACCTTCCAGCGGGCTGAGCCCATGGAGATTATCGAAGGGGGCTGGAATGTGGGGGTCAAATGGGAAAATGGCAGTGTGCTGTTCTCCTTGGCAGAAGGGGGCATTGTCTCCCTGACCAGGAACGGCAAGGAACTGATTGCCCTGCCCCCTCGTCCCTGCTATTGGCGGGCTTCCACCAGCAACGACATCGGCTGGAAGTTCCCCCAGGACAGCGGCATTTGGGCGGCGGCGGATCTGCTGGGCCGCCCCATCGAACACAGCTACGACATCGACCCCGACCGCACCATGCTCACGGTGCGCTACCGGTTTCATGCGCCCAGCCTGCCCCGGCTGGATGTAGCGGTGAGCTACACCGTCAACAGTAAAGGAGAAATTTTGGTCAGCGCCCAGTATAACGGCATTTCCGGCCAGCCCCTGCTGCCGGAGTTCGGCCTGCGGTTTGCCTTGAATAAGGACTTGGAGTATTTCTCCTACTTCGGCCGTGGTCCGGAAGAAAACTACTGCGACCGGAATACCGGCGCCGCTTTGGGCTGGTATCAAACCACCGTCCAGGACTGCCTCACTCCCTACGCCAAATGCCAGGAATGCGGCAACCGCACCGAGGTGCGCAGCTTTACCCTCACCGATGAAACCGGCGTGGGCCTTTCGGTGCAGCGGCTGGGAGAGGATACCTTGGAGGTGTCCTGCCTGCCGGTAAGCGCCTTTGAACTGGAAAATGCCCGTCATCCTTCCGAACTGCCCCAGCAGCATTACACCCATTTAAAGGTACTGGCCGCTCAAATGGGAGTGGGAGGGGATGACAGCTGGGGCGCCCCGGTGCTGCCCCGCTACCGCTTGTCCTCTCAGCAGGATTACGCCGTGCGGTTCATTTTGCAGACCATCGGCTGAGAAACCTGGAAAAAGACGGCGGATTTTTAAAAATCGTTCACCATTCCCGCCGTAATTATGGTATAATGATTGCTAGGCAATCATTGCGGTTCCCACCTTGCCGCCCAACAGGTAGGGGCGGCATTTCGCCGGAGGGCGAAAACCGGTGGAAACCCAACGGACTGTTTACGGTATCGTGATTGGGAACCGAATTTCCGGTGAAATTTGCCGGAATGGAAAAGAAAACCGCGCTTGCAGCGGGAGGGGGAATGATCCATGGCACAGGAAAAAATTATGGTGGTGGATGACGACCAGAATATCTGCGAGCTGCTCCGGCTCTATCTGGAGAAGGACGGCTACAACGTCACCATCTTTAACGACGGCGAAGAAGCGCTGAAAAACTTTGACAACACCTCTCCGGACCTGATTTTGTTGGACATTATGCTGCCCGGTCAGGACGGCTGGCAGGTCTGCCGGGAAGTGCGGAAAAAATCCAATGTTCCCATTATCATGCTCACTGCCAAAGGGGAAACCTTTGATAAAGTGTTGGGCCTGGAACTGGGAGCGGACGACTACGTCACCAAACCCTTCGACACCAAGGAAGTCATGGCCCGGATTAAGGCGGTGCTCCGCCGGATGGACCACTCCTCCAAGGCCGACGAGGTCAAGGAAGTGCGCTACGACAAATTGGTGGTGAACATGACCCGTTATGAGCTGAAGGTGGACGGCAAAGTGGTGGATACCCCGCCCAAAGAATTGGAACTGCTGTTCCATCTGGCCAGCCACCCCAATCGGGTGTATACTCGGGATCAGCTGCTGGACGAAGTGTGGGGCTTTGAGTATTACGGGGATTCCCGTACCATCGACGTCCATGTGAAGCGGTTGCGGGAAAAGCTGGAAGGAGTTTCCGACCAGTGGAGCCTGAAAACCGTTTGGGGCGTGGGCTACAAATTTGAAGTAAACGAATAATGGCTGCGGTATGCAGCAGGAGGGATCTCCGTCAGCCTGCCGGGCACGGAGGTCCCTTTTTATCCGGAGAAATTGGGGAAAGAAAATCATGCAGCGAAGTATTATCTTTAAGTACTTTACCATCTATCTGGCGTTGGTGCTGTTGAGCATCGCCGTGCTGGGGGCGGGGATTATGGCCTTTGCCACCATGTATTTTAAGGACGAGAGCTATCAGCAGCTGGAAGCCTGCGCCCAAAAGGGCAGCCAGCAGATTACCAGCGCTTTGGACGGGGAAGACCGGCTGAATCCGGATTTGATCTCCGATTATTTGTCGGTGATGGCTTCCAGTGTCAGCGGCGAATTGCTGGTCAGCGACCTGGACGGCACTCTGCTGCTCAGTTCCCAGCCGGATTCCTCTTTGCCGGGCAAGCAGGTGGACAGCCGAATCTTGGAGCAGCTTCAGTTGAATTTGAGCTATCGGGAAATGGGCTATCTGGGAGGGCTGTTTCCGGTGCACTACAATACCGTGGCCCTGCCCATTTATGACCAACAGCAGCAGGTGGTGGGCTATCTCTTTGCCAGCGCCCCTGCCGGGGAGCCGCTGAACTCCTTCCTGTTGGATTTTTTGCAGGTGTTCTCGGTGGCGTCGGTGATTGTGCTGGCGGTGGTCTCCATTATCATCTACTTTGTGTCCCGCCAGTTGGTCAAGCCTCTGCGGCAGATGAGCGAAGCGGCGGCAAAGATGAGCAGCGGGGACTTTTCCCAGCGACTGATGGTGGATTCCGACGACGAATTGGGCCAGCTTGCTCTGGCCATGAACCATATGGCCCAGTCTCTGGCTTCCCTGGAGACCATGCGCCGCAGCTTTATCTCCAATGTGTCCCACGAGTTGAAAACCCCTATGACCACTATTTCCGGCTTTGTGGACGGGATTTTGGACGGCACCATCCCTCCAAATCAACAGAAGAAATACCTGCGGATTGTCTCGGATGAGGTGAACCGTCTCAGCCGGCTGGTGGTAAGTATGCTCAACCTCTCCCGAATCGAAGCCGGAGAGATGAAGCTGACCCGTCAAAAGGTGGACGTGGTGGATTCCACCATTCAAACCCTGTTCCAACTGGAATCCCAGATTGAAAAGCGGGGATTGGAGGTGGAGGGCCTGGATCACGAGCCGCTGTATGTGGACGCCGATCCCGACCTGCTCCACCAGGTGATCTACAACCTCACCGAAAACGCCTGTAAATTTGCCAATCAAAACGGCACCCTTTCCTTTTCCTTTGAAAAAGAAGGCAACCGCGCCATGATCGGGGTGAAGAACACCGGGGAAGGGTTGTCTAAACAGGAAATCTCCCGGGTGTTTGACCGCTTTTATAAAACCGACCGTTCCCGCGGCCTGGACAAAACCGGCGTGGGGCTGGGGCTTTACATTGTCCGCTCCATTGTCACCCTCCACGGCGGGGAGATCATTGTCCGGTCGGTGAAGGGAGAATACACCGAATTTGTGTTCACCCTTCCCCTGTATAATCCTATGCGCATCTTTAAAAAGAAAACCGACGGCAAGGAGGAACCCAATGCAAAATCATGATCTGAATTCCAATCAACCGCAGCAGGCCTCTTCCGGGGGCTTTCAGGTGCTTTCCGGCCAGCCGGCGGGAGAATTTCAGAAGGTGAGCCATATTTCCGGCAAAGAGGATACCGGCGTCCCGGTGATGGCAGATCTTTCCCTCAACACCCAGCAGCGTTCCGGAGTCAAGCCTTTTTGGGTGATCCTGATGGGGTTGGCGGCCGTTGCGGTGCTGATTGTAGTGGCCTTAGGGGTGCTGCAATGGAGGGATGGGGTTTCCGGCAGCGATGGAGATCAGATCCAGTTGACCCTGCAACAGCCTGCTTCTTCCCAAAACGATGCCGGTTCCTTGGACGACGGCCTTTCCACCGAGGAGATTGCTGCAAAAACTGAGGACAGCGTGGTGGGAATCATCACCGCCTCCCTCAGCAGTACCGGAAACGGTTATGTCACCAATAGCCAAGGCAGCGGAGTGATCTTGACCTCCGACGGCTATATCGTCACTAACGCCCACGTCATCGGCACGGCGGACGATGCCAACGACACCTATCTTCCTGCCGAACGGATTGTGGTGTATTTCCACGATGGGGAATCGGTGGACGCTTCTTTGATCGCGTTTGATGCCGCCACCGACCTGGCTGTCATTAAAGTGCAGGTCCAGCAGGAACTCACCCCGGCTGAGCTGGGGGACCCCGATGCCCTGGTACTGGGAGAACGGGTGGTAGCCATCGGCAACCCCGGGGGAATTTCCCTTTCCGGCACCATCACCCAGGGCATCGTCTCCGGTTTGGACCGTGTGGTCACCGTGGGCAAGGTAGGCGGAGACCAAATCCCCTGCATCCAAACCGATGCCGCCATTAACACCGGTAACTCCGGCGGGGCGCTGGTGAACAAATACGGTCAGGTAGTGGGGATTGTCTCCATCAAGATGGGGGACAGCTATGAAAATATCGGCTTTGCCATCCCCATGGATCTGGTGAAGTCGGTGGCGGAAGAGCTGATTTCCCACGGCAACGTACTGTTGGGCCGGGTGCGGATCGGCATTACCTACACCAGCATCACCCAGGATATGAGCGCCCTCTACGGCATTCCCGCCGGGCTGCGGATTGTGGAGGTGGACCCGGAAAGCGACTGCGCCGGCAAGATCCTGCCGGGGGACATTGTCACCGCCATGGACGGCACGGAAGTCACCGACAGCGACAGCATTGACCCCATCCTCCAAACTAAAATCCCGGGAGACCCCCTGATTCTCACCATCTACCGGGCGGATGAGAATGGGGAAGGGTATCAGACCGTAGCGGTTTCCCTGATGGAAAAATAAATAACAATCACGGGTGCGTCTTTTTCGGACACACCCGTTTTTTTGCCTTTATTTTCTTTTTAATCCCCGCAGCAGCTCCTTCTGCTCCGGTGTAATCCGCCGGCTTTCCACCGCCTTTTGAATGCTTTTGTTGTGCACCCACACGTCCAGCCGGTGTTCCGTCAGCCAGGGCAGGGTGGCGTCCCACTGCTTGGCTAAGGCGGTGGCAAACAGCCAGGCCTGCATCATCTTCACATAGTATTCCTCCCGCCGGATGGACCCGGCTCGCTGAAGCACCTGAGGGGTGAAATCCTCCTCCAAAAAGTGGCTCATCAGCATCCCCAGCCCGAACCGCACGGTGTAGGGATGGGCATCGGCCAGCCATTGGGGAATCTGCTCCCAGAGTTCCGGGTGGTGCTTGGCGAATACCTTGGGGGAGAGCAGGTCGCAGGTGGCCCAGTTGTCCACCTGGGGGAGGAAGACTTCCAGCCGCCGGATCACTTCCTCGTAATCCTTCTTCCGCTCCAGCAGCATGCCGTGGAGGTTGTTTTCCTCGTAGTAGAAGTGAGGCAGGGTATCCAGAAATTGTTCCGACGCCGGATCTTTGGCAAAGGAGGCGGCAAATTTCCGCAGCACCGGCGTCCGGATGCCAATCACTCGGTTGGGGTCGTAATCCGGTATGAGTTTGCAGTGAAACTCCCGATAACCGGCATCCGCTAGGGCGAAGAGTTGCTGTAAAAGGGTGTTTTGGTCCATAATGTTCCTTTCTGGGTTTAAGCGTGTTGGATATTGGTAAACTTACTGATTTCCTGGCTGGTGGTGCAGAGATCGTTTACGCTCAAATGGTGAATATCTCTGTGACCGGTGATTCGGGCGAACATCTCCAGCTCCTCCCGGCAGACATTCAGGTAGTTTGCCACCCGCTTTGCGGCAGCTTCCGGGTTCAGCCGTTGGCGCAGCTGAGGATTCTGGGTGGCGATGCCCATGGGACAGTTGCCGGACCCGCAGATCCGGTATTGTTGGCACCCCAACGCCAGCAGCGCCCCGGTGGCCACGGCAACGGCGTCCGCTCCCATGGCGATGGCTTTGGCAAAGTCGGAGGAGACCCGCAGTCCTCCGGTGATGACCAGATCAATGTCCGATCCCAGCTCATCCAGACATTCCCGGGCCCGGTAAAGGGCGTAGATGGTGGGCACTCCGGCGGCGTCCCGGAGCATTTGGGGAGCGGAACCGGTGCCGCCGCCCCGGCCGTCTACGGTGATAAAGTCCGGCTGGGCAAAGACACAGCAGGCCAGGTCCTCTTCGATGTGTCCCGCCGCAATCTTAATGCCGATGGGCCGCCCTTGAGACGCATAGCGGAGCTGCTCCACCAGATCCCGCAGATCTTCCTTGGAGGTGATGTCCTCAAAGCGGGAGGGGGCATGGACGTCTTGGCCTGCCGGACGGCCCCGAACTTGGGCGATTTCCGGGGTGACCTTTTCTCCCGGCAGATGGCCGCCCATGCCGGGTTTGGCGCTTTGGCCGATTTTGATTTCAATGGCCCCTGCCGCTTTTAACAGTTCGGGGGTGACGCTGTACCGGTTGGGCACATATTCAAAGATGTACCGGTCCGCCGCCGCCATTTCTTCCGGCAGCACCCCGCCTTCCCCGGAACAGGTGGCGGTGCCCGCCATGGACGCCCCTTTGGCCAAGGCGATTTTTGCCTCTCGGGACAAAGCCCCAAAGGACATGTGAGAGATGTACACCGGGCTTTCCAGAACCAACGGCTTGTTGGCGTGTTTGCCCAGAATCGTTTGGGTGGATACCGGTTGGTGGTCCAGCAGAGGCTGGGAGGAAAGCTGGGCCCCTAACAGCAGGATGTCCTCCCAGGCGGGAAGGGGGACCTGAGTTCCCATGGCGGCGGACAGGGAACGTCCGGTTTGGGCCATTTGGTGGATCTCCTTCATGTACCGGATGGAATCGTCCTCCCGGGCCAGCTCCGTCAAAGGGTCCTGGGAAGGGGCCGCTGCCGGTTCTGTGGGACGGGATGTTTCCTTTTTCCGAAACACGCTGGCAGGCTGGTGGCAGACGGGGCATTCCTTCAAATCGGCAAAGGATTTTCCCTCTTTTTCTTCGTCGAACAGGTAGCCGCAGACGCTGCATTGATAGATGACCATACTGCAATCCTCCTTACTTTGGAACAAGTCCGTGATTTATCTTCAGTATACCAGAAAATTCGAGATATTACCAGCGAAATTTGTTTATTTTACCAAAAAAGATGGACTTTTTTCGGGATTTCTTCCTGATTTTTCCAACTAAGCCGGCCTCGGAAGAAGGAGACGGGACTCGAACCCTTGAAATTTCCCCGATTTTCGTGTATGATAGAAATAATCGTAAAAAGACGGCATTTTTTGGGCAGAGTCCCAAATCGCCGAGATTTTGCAAATCATAGATAAAGAGAGAGAAAAACACATGGAAAAACAACTTCTCATCGGCAACGAGGCCATTGCCCGGGGCCTGTACGAAGCCGGATGCCGTGTGGTGTCCAGCTATCCCGGCACTCCCAGCACTGAAGTCACCGAGACGGCCGCTACCTATCCGGAGATCTACTGTGAATGGTCCCCCAACGAAAAGGTAGGGGTGGAGACAGCTTTGGGCGCCGCCATCGCCGGAGCACGGGCCTTTTCCGGTATGAAACACGTGGGCCTCAACGTAGCCGCCGACCCCCTGTTCACCTCCTCCTACACCGGCATCAACGCCGGCATGGTGATTCTGGTGGCGGACGACCCGGGAATGCACTCTTCCCAGAACGAACAGGATTCCCGTCACTACGCCAAAGCAGCCAAATTGATGATGCTGGAGCCCTCCGACTCCCAGGAATGTAAGGACTACGCCAAACTGGCCTTCGCCCTGTCCGAGCAGTTTGACACCCCGGTGATGCTGCGGCTCACCACCCGGGTGGCCCACTCTCGGAGCCTGGTGGAACTGGGTGACCGGGAAGAGGTGGCCCTGCATCCCTATGTGAAGGACACCGACAAATACGTGATGATGCCCGGCCAGGCTAAAAAGCGCCACGTCATTGTGGAAAACCGGGTGGAGGCCCAGAAGCATTGGGCGGAAACCGCCGACATCAATACGGTGGAGGACAACGGTTCCAAGATCGGCGTGATCTGCGCCGGCATCAGCTACCAGTACGCCCAGGAAGCCTTGGGGGACAAGGTGAACTACCTGAAACTGGGCTGTGTTTACCCCCTGCCGGAAAAGCTGATCCAGGGCTTCTCCCATCATTGCGATAAGGTGTACGTGCTGGAACAGCTGGATCCCTTCCTGGAAGAATACTGCAAGACCATCGGCGTGGAAGTCATCGGCAAGGAAGCCTTCACCCTTCAGGGCGAATACTCCCAGCGGCTGATCCGCAAGGTGATTTTGGGAGAAGAATACCCCACTGTCAGCCTGGATATGGCGATCCCGCCCCGTCCTCCGGTGCTTTGCGCCGGCTGCCCCCACCGGGGACTGTTCTATGCCCTGAAAAAGCTGAAGGTCACCGTCTGCGGAGACATCGGCTGCTACACCCTGGGTGCGTCCGCTCCCTTGGGCATGATTGACACCTGCATCTGCATGGGTGCTTCCGTCTCCTCTCTCCATGGACGGAATAAGGCCAACCCGGAAAATGAAACCAAGAGCGTGGCCGTCATCGGCGACTCCACCTTCATCCATTCCGGCATCACCAGCCTCATTGACATCGCCTATAACCACAGCAACTCCACCGTCATCGTGCTGGACAACAGCATCACCGGCATGACCGGCCACCAGGAGAACCCCACCACCGGCAAAAACATCTACGGCGACCCGGCCACTGCGGTGAACCTGGAAGCGTTGGCTCACGCCATCGGCATCCAGCGGGTGCGGGTGGTAGACCCCTATCAGCTGAAAGAATGTGAAGACGTGATCCGGGAAGAACTGGCGACTCCGGAACCCAGCCTGGTCATTTCCCGCCGTCCCTGCGCCCTGCTCAAGTACGTCAAGCACAATCCTCCCATGAAGGTGGATACCGACAAGTGCGTGGGCTGCAAGATGTGCCAGAAGATTGGCTGCCCGGCCCTGAGCATCCGGGATAAAAAATCCTGCATCGATTTCACCCAGTGCGTGGGCTGCGGCGTCTGCACCCAGCTCTGCAAATTCGGCGCTATTGTGGAGGGCAAGTAAATGGAAACCAAAAGCATTATGATTGTGGGCGTAGGCGGACAGGGCACCCTGTTGGCCAGCCGGCTTTTAGGCAACGCCCTGTTGAGCAAAGATTACGACGTGAAGGTCAGCGAAGTCCACGGCATGAGCCAGCGTGGCGGCAGCGTGGTCACCTATGTGAAATACGGCAGCAAGGTGGCCAGCCCCATTGTGGCTTTGGGAGAAGCGGACCTGATCCTCTCCTTTGAACAGTTGGAGGCGGCCCGCTGGCTGCCCTACCTGAAAAAAGGCGGCACCATTATCACCAACACCCAGAAGATGGACCCCATGCCGGTGGTGATGGGTGCGGCGGAATATCCCCATGACATCCTGGAGGCCATCCGCGCCAAAGGAGTAAAGCTGGTGGCGGTGGACGCCCTGTCCATGGCAGTGGAAGCCGGCAGCTCCAAAGCGGTGAACGTGGCCCTTATCGGGGTAATGGCCCGGAATATGGACCTGGAAAAGCAGGTCTGGAAGGACACCATCGCCGCCACCGTCCCCGCCAAGTTCCTGGAACTGAACGAAAAGGCCTTTGAATTGGGCTACGGCTACCAAGGAGAATAAGATGGATTACACCACATCCCCTCACGGGCAAAAAGCAAAAGCCTTGTTTTTGGAAGGTTATAACTGCTCCCAGGCCATTGCCATGGCTTTCCGGGAGGAATTGGAACAGAAGGGATTTCCCATGCAGGCCACTCTGGCCATGGTTGGTTCCATGGGCGGCGGTATGGGACGGCTGCGGGAGGTCTGCGGCACTGTCAGCGCCATCTTTTTGGTGGCGGGGGCTTTGTATGGCTACAGCGACCCCAAGGACAAACAGGCCAAAGCGGAGCATTACGCCCGCATTCAGCAGCTTGCTGCCCGGTTCCAGGAGGTCAACGGCAAGGACACTATTGTCTGCCGGGAACTGTTGGGCCTGACCCAGAAAAAGGATGACCCCACTCCCAGCGAACGTACCCCTGAATACTACAAAAAACG
This sequence comes from Candidatus Egerieicola pullicola, assembly GCA_018712465.1. Classification (GTDB taxonomy): domain Bacteria; phylum Bacillota; class Clostridia; order Oscillospirales; family Ruminococcaceae; genus Egerieicola; species Egerieicola pullicola. Next base: position 11,831 of record DVGY01000010.1, read on the forward strand.
GCCCTGCCCGGATCTCTGCGCCATTTCCGCGGCGGTGCTGGAAGAGTATATCCAGCAGCATCCCTGGCAGTGAAATAAGACAAAAAGAGTCCGCCCTCCGGTTTTGATTCCGGAAGGCGGTTTTTTTCTATGTTGTTGGGTTGGGCAGGGAAGGGGAGTTACTTCTTCATCAATTCCGCGCCGCTGTTCCAAGCCTGGCCGCACTTTTCTCCGATTTTGTAGTAGCCGTTCTGGAACTGGTCAAAGACAAAGGCGTTCAGCTTGGTGGGGTCCACCTTTCCCTTCTCATCCAGCACCTTCTCGTCAGCCAGCACATTGATGATCTCTCCCACTACCCGGAAATTTCCGGCAGAGCGCTGCACTTCCGCCACTTTGCACTCCAAAGTAATGGGAAATTCCTCCACAACCGGGGCGTCTACATGCTCGCTTTTCACAGCGTGGAGGCCGCTGCGGGCAAACTTGTCAGGCATCTTGTTGCCCGTGGCGATGCCAAAGAAATCGGCCTCCGCCAAATGGTCCACATCAGCAACGCTCAGGGTAAAAGCCCCCCGCTTTTTGATGTTCTCCGCCGTCTTGTGGTCCTCATCGATATTCAGCGCCACCAGGTTGGAGGCACAGATTCCGCCCCAGGCCATGTTCATCACGTCCACAGTGCCATCTTCCCCATAGGTGGCAATCATCAGCACGGGCATCGGGAACAGGTAGGGCTTTACGCCAAGACTCTTTTTCATGGTTCCACATTCCTCCGATAAAAATTTGGCCTTTTTTGTCCGCAAACCTCTGGACAAATCCGCTCTATATGATAG
>DVGY01000099.1 GCA_018712465.1 Candidatus Egerieicola pullicola
TACGGCAGCGGCGGCACCAAAATCGCCCGCCGGTTGGCGGAAGAATGCGGCCTGCCCTGCTACGGGGTGGAAATTTTGGAGTCGGTGTCCCAATCCATCCATGTGCCGGTGGAACAGATTCAGAAGTACGAGGAATCGGTGTCCAACAGCTTTCTCTACACCTTATTTATGATGAGCCGGGCGGACGGCGACAAATCGGATATGCTCAACCGGGAAGGCCACATCTATGTGGCGGAACAGCAGGAGATCCGCCGTTTGGCGGACCGGAGCCGGGCCATCTTTTTGGGCCACTGCGCCAGCGAGGCGTTAAAGGAGCGCAAAGGGGTGGTGAAGGTGTTTATCCGGGCCAACGAGGAGGACAAAAAGAAGCGGATCATGGAGGACTACCAGATTCCGGAAAGCAAGCTGGAAAGCGTGCGCAAGCGGTTTGACTCCAAGCGGGCCAAGTACTACTACGCCAACACCGCCAAGCGCTGGAACGACCTGAACAACTACGACATTGTGCTGAATTCCTCCCGCTTGGGACTGGAGGGCTGTGTGGAGTTGTTAAAGGGCTTGCTGGGCCAAAAATAATGGACATTCCTTTCCATCTATGGTATTCTGGAAGGGAGTAAACCAGAAAAGGTGGGTACAAGTACAATGAAATGGATGATTGCGTCGGACATTCACGGTTCGGCTTACTACTGCCGTCAGATGCTTGAGGCGTATCAACGGGAACAGGCGGACCGGCTGCTGCTGCTGGGGGACATCCTCTACCACGGTCCCCGCAACGATCTGCCCAGGGACTACAACCCCAAAGAGGTCATCGCCATGTTAAATCCCCTGCAAAACAGCATTCTCTGTGTGCGGGGCAACTGCGACACCGAGGTGGACCAGATGGTGCTCCAGTTTCCTATTTTGGCGGACTACTGCCTGCTGTGGAGCGGGCGGCGGATGATCTTTGCCACCCACGGCCACCACTTCAACCAGCAAAGCCTCCCTCCCCTCCATCCGGGAGACATTCTGCTCCACGGGCACACCCACGTGCCCAAATGCGTGGAGGAAAAAACCTATCTGTACTGCAATCCCGGGTCGGTGTCCATTCCCAAAGAGGAGAGCTGGCACGGCTACATGACCTTGGAGGACAACCGGTTTTTCTGGAAAGACCTTTCCGGGGATGTGCGGATGGAATACCGGCTATAAGACAAAAAGCAAAACCACGGTACTGTGACTGGTACCGTGGTTTTTTTCATCAAAATTACGGTTGCTGCTGGGTTTTCTGATAATATTCCAGCTCCACAAAAAACATCTCGTAGGGATCGTCGAAGTAGGCGTAGGGGGTGACCCCGCCGCCATTGGTGCTTTTCAGTTGGTTGCAGCTATACTCTTCCCCGTCGGAGATAATGTCCCCGATGGTCAAGTCGTACCCCTCTGCCTGGGCGCAGCGGCAGAACGCCGCCAACGGGTCGGTTTGGCTGCGGGTGTCCAGCAGCTTTTGGCGGAACGCGGCGTCAGTTTTGGCTCGCCTGGCCATCTGTTCCATAGCCGGATTCATGGCAATCTCCCCTTTTTTGTATGATCTTAACCATCATTATAGCACCTTTCCCGGGAAATACAACGAAAAAAGCACCGGCCTTTGTTTTGGCAGGTGCTTTCTTGGTTATCCTTTATTTTGTTTACAAAACCCTACGGATTAGTCGCTGACGTAGGGCAGCAGAGCCAGATGACGGGCACGCTTGATGGCCACGGTCAGCTGACGCTGATGACGGGCGCAGGTACCGGTGACCCGGCGGGGGACGATTTTGCCCCGCTCAGACAGGTAACGGCGCAGCTTGGCGACGTCCTTGTAATCAACGGTTTCCACTTTATCTACGCAGAATGCGCAAACTTTTCTGCGGCTGCGTTTGCCGCGGTTGTTCGTTCTTTCCATAATGTCACCATTCCTTTCCATGGTAAAGATCCCTTTGCGGTCAAGCCGAAAAGGGGATTAGAAGGGCAGATCGGCGTCGGAGCCACCCAGATCCTCGTAATCTTCCAAATCACCCACCGAGAACGAGGTATTGGCGCTTTTGGCCGGATCGGGGCCTGCCGCAGCAGGATGTTCTGCCGGAGGGGCAAAACGGCTTTCTCCCGGATGGGAGGCGCCGCCCTTGCTCTCTGCAAACCAAACCCGGTCCGCCTGCACTTCGTAGGCGGTGCGGTTATTGCCGTCCCGGTCCTGGTATTGGCGGCTCTGGAGAGAGCCCTCCAAAGCGATCATATTGCCCTTGAAGAAGTACTTGCTTACAAATTCCGCCGTCTGTCTCCAGGCGACGATGTTGATCCAATCGGTTTGATCCCGATTGTAATCCCGGGTGACGCCAATGCGAAAAGACGCAACGCTGACCCCGTTGGGGGTGGTGCGCAGTTCCGGATCGGCGGCCAGGCGGCCCATTAAGATGATCCGATTCAGCATAGCTTCGTCACTCCTTTTTCTCTTACAGCGCCACGATCAAAGACCGGATCACGCCTTCGGTGATCTTGTAGATACGGTCCAGTTCAGCCGGGAAATCCGGGCCGGAAGTAAAGTCGAACTTCACGTAGTAGCCTTCGTGTTCGTAGTTGATGGGATAGGCCAGACGGCGCTTGCCCCACTCGTCCACGGTGACGGAATCGGCCTTGGAGTGATCGGTAATCAGCTTGGTGAATTTTTCCACCAGGGCTTTGGTTCCTTCTTCTCCTACCTTTGTACTTACAATGATGACGGATTCATAGCTTTGTTCCAGTTTTGCCATGATAGCACCTCCTTTTGGACTACGGCCCTGCTTCCTTGAGCAGAGCAAGGATAACTCTGATATGATACCACAAGGGTTTGGTTTTGTCAAACCTTTTTTGCGGATTTTGTTTCATTGCGGGGAAAAGGGGGGTACCAACGCGTCTTCACCGGATTGGGGGGTGGAGACGGCGCCAGAATCCGGGGTGGTTTCCGAACCGGTTATATTAGTATACTTCTCAAAAAGGGATTTCAACAAATTTCGAAAAAATTCCAGTGTGTTTTACAAAAAACCAGTTCATTCTTGCGCCTTTTTTCCCATGTCCGGAAAACCGTCCATGTCCTGTGCTATCCTATCCCGTAAAAGGAGATGGATTTGATGTTATTTTACAAACTGCAAGCCAGAATCCCCGGCGTAGAGATTCCCCAGGACCGGCAGGAGCGCAGCGGGTTTGCCCAAGAGCTTCAGCCCAAGCAGGAACTGTTTTACCAAAAGCAGAACCGCAGGATGTACTTTTGCATCTGTCAATGGAAGAAAAACCAAGTGGTCATGGCGGCCATCAGCCAGGAAAACCAGGACATTGCCAGCTTCGGCGCCGCCTTTTTGCAGAGCATGGACCTTCCTGCACAAAACATCGTCTCGGAGGAGATCACCTTCGAGATCCTGCGTTCCCTGCTGCGGGCGGCGGAGCGCAATGATTTTCTGGAGGACGACCACGATCTGCTGTGCAAGTTTCACCTTCAGGAATTGCAGTTGCAGTACTGCCGGGGGGATTACACGGAAATCCTCCTTCAGCCGGACCGCACCCAAGCGCAACTGCTGCAAAGCGCCGAAAAAACCCTCTGTCAAGGCACCCTGGTTCCGGAAATCCAACGGATCTACCAAGGAACGGCCCATCCCCAGCGCGGAGGGCATCCGGTCCACTATTTGATTCAAACCGACGATGACGCAGTGCAGGAAGAAATGCTGGCCATCCTCTTAACCGGGCTGTACCACAACCGCCGAATCCAAAGCAAGCGCTGCTGCCGCATTGAGCTGGAAAACGACAGGCCCCTCCGTTTTCGGGATTTTTCTTCCTTATACCAGATGTGCAGCGGCGGGACCATGATCGTCCGCTTCACCTCCCAGGAAGAGGAGCTGGGGGAATTTTCCTCTTCCGGCACCGACGGAGTCCTGGAACTGTGCCGGCAGATCCGCCAGTACAAAAACCAGGTGCTGACGGTGCTCTGCCTGCCCCGGCGGTGTGAAAAAAGCCGGCGGCTTTTTCTGGAAAACCTGGACAACCTGACTTTGGTGGAGCTGAACGAGGAGATGGTGTTTGAGGACAAGGCCAAAGACTACTTAACCCAGCTTGCCCGGGACCGTGGATTTACCGCAGATGAAGAGCTGTATCGGGAGTGCGCGCCGGGAAAAGGCCATCTGGCGGCAGACCTGAACCGCATCTTCAGCGACTGGGAAGCCCAAAAAATGAAGCAGGAGGTATACCCTCAATACGCCCGGCTGTCCGCCGCCAACCAGCAGGTGCAAAAGCAGCAGCCGGTGGGCAGCGCCTTTCAGACCTTGGAGGAGATGGTGGGGCTGGCCCAGGCCAAGGAAACCATCCGGCAGGCGCTGGACTACTTCAAGGCCCAAAAGCTGTTTCAAAGCAAGGGGATGACACGCCGCCGTCCCGCCATGCACATGGTGTTTACCGGCAATCCCGGCACCGCCAAAACCACGGTGGCCCGGCTGTTTGCCCAGATCCTGAAGGACAACGGCCTGCTGCCGGTGGGAAACCTCTACGAGCTGGGCCGGGCGGACCTGGTGGGAAAATACGTGGGGTGGACTGCGCCAATGGTAAAGGAAAAGTTTAAGCAGGCCAAGGGGTCGGTGCTCTTTATCGACGAAGCCTACTCCCTGGTGGACGACCGGGACGGGTTATACGGGGACGAAGCCATCAACACCATCGTCCAGGAGATGGAAAACCACCGGGAAGATTTGGTGGTGATTTTGGCGGGATACCCGGACAAAATGGAGCGGTTTTTGCAGAAAAACCCAGGGCTCCGTTCCCGGATTGCCTTCCACGTCCCCTTTGCCGACTACACCGCCCGGGAACTGATGGAGATCACCCAGTGGATGGCCCAAGAACAGCAGCTTCACTTGGCGGAAGGGGTCCGGGACAAGCTGCTGAATCTCTTTGCCCTTGCCTTACAGCAGCCGGATTTCGGCAACGGCCGGTTTGTCCGAAACCTGTTGGAAAAAGCCCGAATGAAACAGGCCGGCCGGCTGGTGCAGATGAACGCCGATCAGGTCACCCCGGAAGAGGTGTCCACCCTGCTGCCGGAGGACTTTGCGTTTCCCGCCCTTACCGGGACTGCTCCCAAACGAACCATCGGCTTTGGCGGATAACAAAAAGCAGCAGCCTCAAGGCTGCCGCAGATTGCTTCTTTTGACATTTTGTTTCTGCCCATGCCGTCTCCAAAGCCACAGGGCCAGCAGTACCAAGACCAAGCCGGTGACCGCTCCGGCGGTATCCAGCAGCACATCGGAGAGCTGTCCGGTGCGTCCAGGCACCCAGTGTTGGATGGTTTCGTCCACCGCTGCCACCGCCGCCGCCGTAATCCCGGCCAACAGTCCTGCCGTTCCATGGCGCAGCAGCACCGTCCGCCAAAAGCAGGCCAGCACCCCGCCCAGACAAGCGTACTCCACAAAGTGGGCGGTTTTCCGCACCAGGTGTTCCAGCAAGCCGGCGTCGGTTCCTCCCAGCCCCAGCAGTTGAAGCAGCCAGACGAAAAATCCGCTTTCCGCCTCCGACGCCTCCCCCGGCTGGAGGGAGCGGGTAAAGATAAAGGCCACCATTCCCAGACTCAACAGCAAAAAGAGCAGCAGCTTGCCCTTGCGGTGAGGAAGAAGCAGTTTTGTTTTG
>DVGY01000100.1 GCA_018712465.1 Candidatus Egerieicola pullicola
CTCGCTGGTTTTCCTTTGCCACTCAAAGCTATTTGCTGGCGGTAGAGAAGTCCTTGCAGGCTTCCATTATCTCGGTATCCACCGCGCTGATTTTCCCCATGGTGCTGATTGGGGTGTTATGGCCCTTGGGACTCACCGGCATTTGGCTGAACTTTGCCGGCACGGCCCTGCTGGCTGGGATTCTGGCGGTGGTGCTGCTGTTTAAGCTTCGCCCGGAACTGTCTCGCCCCGACGCGGACGCTGCATCCCAATAAAGTCAAGGAAATATCCCGTTTGCCCCGCTGGTTTCCTAAGGCGGGGCTTGGCATTTTGTCCGGAAAAACAGGTTGCAAATCAGGAGAATTGCACTCCTTTTGGAAGGAACCGACAGTATTGGAACTTTTTCCAAAAGGAAGTTGAATTTTGAGAGAGAATAGAGTATAATGTTTGGTATACAAGCAGCAGGGAGCTATACCGTTTTGGTAAAGAATGCTGCCGTATATCCAAAATAAACAATATTTTAATAAGGAGGCAAAGACGCCCATGAAGATGACGGTTGCACAGGCGATGGTGAAATGTCTGGAACAGGAACAGATTCAGACGGTATTCGGCTACCCCGGAGCCGCCATCTGTCCCTTCTACGATGCACTGCTGAACAGTCCCATTGAACATCTCCTGATTCGGCAGGAGCAGATGGGAGGGCACTGCGCCAACGGTTTAGCCCGGGTAACCGGACGGCCTCAGGTCTGCATTGCCACTTCCGGTCCCGGCGCACTGAACCTCATTACTGGAATTGCTACGGCTTACATGGACTCCATCCCCTTGGTGTGCATCACCGGCCAGGTGAACAGCGACCAGTTGGGCAAGGATGTGTTCCAGGAAGCGGACATTACCGGCGCCGTAGAGCCATTTTCCAAATACAGTTACATCGTCAAGGACGGCAGCCAGATTGCCCGGATCTTTAAGGAAGCCTTTTATCTGGCGGGAACCGGCCGTCCCGGGCCGGTGGTTATTGATGTCCCCACCGACATTCAAAATCAAACCATCGACTTTGAATATCCCGAAACCATTTCCATGCGCAGCTATAAGCCTACTGTGGTGGGCAACGCCCGGCAGATTACCCGTGCGGCAGCGGCGCTGAAAAAGTCCAAGCGGCCTTTGATCGTGGCAGGCGGTGGTATCTTTGCCGCCGGTGCGGTGGAAGAGCTGAATCAACTGGCTGCCAAAGCCGGTATTCCGGTGGTCACCACCCTGATGGGAAAAGGGGCTGTCCAGGATGACGACCCTTACTACATGGGTATGATCGGCACCCACGGAGTGGGCAGTGCCAACCAGGCTTTGGCCCATGCGGATACCCTGCTGATTGCCGGGGCTCGGGCTGGAGACCGCTCCATTAAGGATACCGGCATCATTGCCCGGGACTGCACCGTAATCCACCTGGACATTGACCCGGCGGAAATCGGCAAGAATATCGCTGTGGATATTCCCATTGTGGGGGACGCCCGGCAGGTGCTGAATGCTTTGTCGGAGCAGGTGCCTTACCTTTGCTGTGAGGACTGGCTGGCCCGGCTGGTGGATTTGCGCAGCCGCAACACTACCCGATCTTTGGGCAGTGAAGAAGCCTACGTCAACCCCAAAGAATTTTTCCTGCGCCTTTCCCAGCAGGCCCCCGACAACGCGGTGCTTACCGCCGACGTGGGTCAGAACCAGATCTGGGCTGCCAACTATTATAAGGTGAAAAAGGGCCGGTTTTTAACCAGCGGCGGCATGGGCACCATGGGCTACGCCATTCCGGCGGCCGCCGGGGTGCAGACCGCCGATCCCAGCCGGACGGTAATGGCGGTGTGCGGCGACGGGGGCTTCCAGATGTCCATGATGGAACTGGGCACCATCGCTTACTACAAGCTGCCGGTGAAGATCATTGTGATGAACAACCACTTCCTAGGCATGGTGAAGGAACTCCAAGACCGGGGCTTTGGCCATCGGGAAACCGCAGTAGAGCTGGGAGACAAGCCGGACATTGCCGGAGTGGCGGAGTGCTATGGCATCCCCTCTAAAAAGCTCCCCTCCATGGCGGACTGCGACGGGGCTATCCAGTGGCTGCTGTCCACCGAAGGACCCTGCCTGTTGGAATGTCTGGTTCATCCGGACGAATCCACTCTGTAAGCCGAGGAGGGAAGCAAGATGAAACATACCATTTCCATTCTGGTGGAAAACCATGCCGGCGTGCTCAGCCGGATTTCCGGGTTGTTTTCCCGCCGCAGCTTTAACATCGACAGCTTGGCTGTGGGGGTCACCGACGATCCCACTGTCAGCCGGATTACCATCATTGTCAACGGGGACGACTACACCGTAGAACAGGTGACCAAGCAGCTCAATAAGATGGTGGACGTGATTAAACTCAAACAGCTGGATTCCAGCAATGATATCTGCCGGGAATTGATGCTGATTAAGGTGCGGTGCAATGCCAAAAACCGAAGCGATCTCATTGATATCGCCCAGCTGATGGAGGCTAAAATCTCCGATCTATCCACCAACAGCTTTACTTTAGAGATCAGCGATACTCCTCAGCGTTTGGCATTGTTGGAGGAGATGCTCCGACCTTACGGGATCTTGGAAGAGGTCCGCACCGGCGCCATTGCCTTGCAGCACGGCACCGAAGTCCTTTAAGATTCATTCACCATTTTTCCTGCCTTTGAAACATGAAGGATGGTAAATGATAGATAAAAATTTCTTTAGGAGGAATTTATCATGGCATTCAAAATTTTCTATGAAAGCGACTGCAACCTGAGCCTGTTGGACGGCAAAACGGTAGCCGTGATCGGTTACGGCTCTCAGGGTCACGCCCATGCTCTGAACCTGCATGACAGCGGTGTAGACGTGGTGGTTGGCCTGTACGAAGGTTCCAAGAGCTGGAAGAAGGCAGAAGACGCTGGTCTGAAAGTAATGACCACCGAGGACGCCTGCAAGGCAGCCGATTTCATTATGATCCTGGTGCCTGACGAAAAGCAAGCTGACCTGTATAAGAAGTCCATCGCTCCTTACCTGACCGCTGGCAAGACCCTGGCTTTTGCTCACGGCTTCAACATTCACTTCAAGCAGATCGTACCTCCGGCTGACGTAGACGTTGTGATGATCGCCCCCAAGGGCCCCGGCCACACCGTCCGCAGCGAGTATGTGGAAGGCAAGGGCGTTCCCTGCCTGTACGCTGTGGAGCAGGATGCTTCCGGCCGTGCCACTGACATGGCTCTGGCTTATGCTGCCGGTATCGGCGGCGCTCGTGCTGCTGTCATGGAGACCACTTTCCGGGTGGAAACCGAAACTGACCTGTTCGGCGAACAGTGCGTCCTCTGCGGCGGCGTAACTGCTTTGATGCAGGCTGGCTTTGAAACTCTGGTAGAAGCCGGTTACGACCCCAGAAACGCTTATTTTGAATGCATTCACGAAATGAAGCTCATCGTAGACCTGATCTATCAGGGCGGCTTTGCCAAGATGCGTTACTCCATCTCCGATACCGCTGAATTCGGCGATTACGAGACCGGCAAGCGCATCATCACCGATGAGACCAAGAAGGAAATGCGGAAGGTTCTCAGCGAGATCCAGGACGGCACCTTTGCTTCCAAGTGGATTGCTGAAAACAAGAACGGCCGTGCTCACTTCAATGCTTCTCGCCGTCTCCACGCTGAACACCTGCTGGAAAAGACCGGCAAGGAACTGCGGAAGATGTAC
>DVGY01000101.1 GCA_018712465.1 Candidatus Egerieicola pullicola
GAAGGTTCATAGGGCTTCCTCCCATATAATCATTTTCTCCTAGTATGGGAGGAAAATTGAAAAATATACCGGAAATTTCACCGATAGCGGTGGAAATTTTCCCGGCAATCCTGTATAATGAGAAGTTGAAATCACCACCAACAGTGAAAGGGACGACGTGAAAAGTTGAACAAGCCTTTGATTTATCTGGACCATTGTGCCACCACTAAGGTCTGCCCTCAGGCAGTGGAAGCGGCGGTGCATGTGATGCAGGAAGAATTTGGAAACCCCTCTTCCCTGCACTTTCTGGGTTACCAGGCGGAAAAGGTGTTCCGCAGCGCCCAGGAGACTTTGGCCAAAGGGCTGGACTGTCAGCCAGAGGAGGTCTACTTCACCTCCGGGGCCACTGAAAGCAACAATTTAGCCATCCGAGGCGGGTTAACCGCCCGGCGGCGGCAGAGGAATAAAGTAATTTCCACCGCCATTGAGCACGCCTCAGTGCTGGAACTCACCAAACAGCTGGCCCAGGAAGGATATGAAGTGGAGTACATCTCCCCGAGATCCAACGGCCAATTTGATCCCATGGATTTTTTTCAGGCAGTGGACGAAAAAACGGCGCTGGTCAGTGTTATGTTGGTGAACAACGAAACTGGACTGCGGCTGCCGGTGGAAGAGATTGCCAGAGCGGTAAAGCGCAAGGATCCGGAAGTGCTGTTTCATGTGGATGGGGTTCAAGGGTTTTTAAAGATCCCCTTTTCCTTCCGCAAATCCGGCATCGATCTGTTTTCCGCCAGCGGACACAAAGTTTATGCACCCAAAGGAGTGGGCCTGCTGGCGGTGAAAAAGGGAGTGCGTTTGGTTCCCCTGCTTTACGGCGGGCACCAGCAGAAAAATTTGCGGGTGGGTACCGAGGCTATGCCTCAAATTGCCGCCTTTGCAGCGTCGGCCGGCTGGCTGATGGAAACCGCACCCGCCCATCTGGAGCACTATAAGGCGTTAAACGCCTGCCTGCGGGAGAGGCTTGGCCGGTTGGAGGGGATTATCTTCCACAGCGACGAGCACTGTGTCCCCTATATTTTGAATTTTTCGGTGAAGGATATCCGCAGTGAAGTGAATCTTCACTTTTTGGAGCAGTACGGCATCTGTGTATCCAGCGGCTCCGCCTGCGCCAAAGGGGCGAAAAGCCATGTGCTGAAAGCCCTGGGGAAAACCGATCGGGAGGCGGACACCGCCCTGCGCATCGGTCTGGGACCGGAAAATACGGAAGAAGAGATGGAAGAGCTGGTCCGCCGGGTGGAAGAAGGAATGCAGCGGTTGGCGAAACTGCGCTAAAGAACCAATAGGAGAACGATGATGCGAGAAGCTATTTTGATTAAAACCGGGGAGATTGCCTTGAAGGGACTCAACCGGCACACCTTTGAACAAATTTTAGTGAAGAACATTCGATTCCGGTTAAAAAAGTTCGGGAAGGTAAACATCACCAAAAGTCAGTCCACCATCCGAGTGGAACCCAAAGAGGAGAACATGGATTTTGACGAGATGGCCCAGGCCATCAGTAAGATCTTCGGCATTTCTGCTTTTTCCAGAACCTTGGTGACCAAGAAGAATCTGGACGTCATCAAACAGGAAGCGGTGGAATATTTGAAGGATCAGCTTCCCTATGTTCAAACCTTTAAAGTGGAAGCCAAGCGCAGCGACAAACAGTTTCCCTACACTTCCCCTCAATTACAGCAGGAATTGGGTGGAGCGTTGCTGGAAGCCTATCCTCATTTAAAGGTGGATGTCCATCATCCCCAGCTGACTGTCACGGTGGAGATCCGGGACGAACACGCCTACGTCCATGGAGCCCAGACTCCGGGAGCCGGTGGGATGCCGGTGTCCAGTTCCGGAAAAGCCATGGTGTTGATCAGCGGAGGCATCGACAGCCCGGTGGCGGCCTATATGATGGCCAAACGGGGGCTTTTGCTTCACGCCATCCACTTCCAAAGCCCCCCCTATACCAGTGACCGGGCGTTGGAAAAAGTGGAAACTCTCTGTAAAATCGTCAGTCAGTATTCCGGGCGGATTCAGTTTCACTGCGTTCCCTTTACCGAAATCCAGGAAGCCATCCGGGAACATTGTCCGGAAGAGCTGTTTACCCTGATTATGCGGCGGCTGATGATGGAAATTGCCCAGCGGGAAAGCGAAAAATATGAGCTGCAAGCCTTGATTACTGGGGAAAGTCTGGGACAGGTGGCCAGCCAAACCATCGGGGCTTTGGGGGTTACCGATGCGGTGGCGCATATGCCGGTGTTCCGTCCTTTGATTGGGATGGACAAAGAGGAGATTATTCAAATTTCCCGGCAGATCGGCACCTTTGAAACCTCCATTCTGCCTTATGAAGATTGCTGCACCGTGTTCACTCCTCGCCACCCCAAAACAAAACCGAATCTGAAGGTGGTGGAGGAAGCCCAAAACGCCTTTGATTTTGAACCTCTCATTCAGAGGGCTATGGATGGCATTACCTTAACCATGCTCCATCCTTGATGCCGAAATGAGGATCAAATCGTGATATCATGGAAAGAAAAAAGGAGAGATTGTCATGGCTTGGGAGCCAATTATCATCATTGAACCGGAACATTTAGGATTGCACCAAACGGTGATGGAGCAGCTGCTGGCGCAGCACAAAACCATCGCCACCGGGGAAAGCTGCACCGGCGGAAGCTTGGCGGCTTGGATCACTACCCTGCCCGGCGCCAGCCAGGTGTTTGAATGCGGCGTGGTAACCTACGCCAACCGCATCAAAACCAAACTGTTAGGAGTAAAGCCGGAGACCTTGGAGCAGCACGGCGCCGTCAGCTACGACACCTGCGCTCAAATGGCGCTGGGCTTGGAAAAGCTGTCTGGGGCGGACTGCAATGTGGCCATTACCGGCATTGCCGGGCCGGAGGGAGGCACTCCGGAAAAGCCGGTGGGTACCGTGTTTATCGGCTTGGCCTGTGAAGGAAAGGTTTGGGTGGAAAAATACCAGCTTTCTCCGGCGGGTCAGGATCGGGAACAGGTCCAGGCTTTGGCCCGCATCAACGCATTGCAGATGGTAAACGCCTATTTGTCCGGAACCGAAACCTCGTCATTTGTTACCTATCGGGAGGAGTAATTCAGTTATGAGGGCCAAAGGGGAAAAACCGGTGATGAAGAAAAAGCACCGTGTGATCTGGACCATTTTAATTGTGATTTGTGCGGCAGTGTTTTTGGTCAGCGGCGGCATGCTTCTGCATTACGGACTGGAATACCATCAAATCGAAAGTGAAAATCAACAGGTAGCCCAGTTGTTGGAGCAGGAGCCTACCCAGGAACAGATCGATGCCCTGCCGGAGCAGGCCCAGGAAGAAGCGGCGGTGCCCTACGCCACCAACTCGGACTTTGTGGGGAGCATTACGGTGCCCAATACCGTCATCCACTATGCGGTGGTCCAGACTACGGATAACGACAAATACCTCCACACCAGCTTTTATGGGGCCTATTCCAGGCTGGGAACGGTGTTTGCCGATTACCGCTGCCAGATCACCCCGGAGGGAATGAGCGACAACACCATTCTATATGGCCACAATGCCAACAATGGCAGCTTTTTCCATGAACTTACCAACTATACCTCTGCCTCTTATGCCCAAAGTCACAGTACCGTAGAGTTTGATACCATTTATCAGGATCAAACCTATGTGGTGATCGGCGCCTTTTTGGCGGACCCCAACGCCACCGGGGCAGATGTGTTTGATTATCAAAATTACATTGATTTTTCTCAGCGGGATTTCAACACCTTCAAAGAGCAGATCACCCAGCGCAGCTATTTCCATCCCAGCGTGGAGTGGGATGAAACAGACCACTACCTGACTCTGTCCACCTGTGATTATGACATCAATAACGGGCGGATTGTGGTGGTCGCCCGGGCGCTGCGGGAGGGGGAATCTGCTGGTTCCGTTACCTACACCGACAATACCAATCAACGGATGCCGGATGTGTGGTATAACAGCCGAAATATGGACAACCCCTTTATCTAACGAGGAGGAAACCAAATGCTGCAGAAAAAAACCATTTTTGCTTTGGTGGCGCTGGCGTTGGCCTTAGTGGTGTTTGTAGCCGGATGCCTGTTTTGGGTGACTCAGCTGGGCCGGCCGGTTCACGGCCAGGGAGTGAGTTTCTCTACTCCGGAATCAGAGGTTTCCTCTGCGGTTTCAGAAACAGAAGTGAGTTCTGCGTTAGAGGCAGTCCAAGAGGTGGAACCGGTATCCCAAAAGGAAGAGCCGGTTTCTCAAGCAGAAGAACCGGAACCGGAGGTAGTGGCTACCCCGGAAAATCCGGTGGTGGTGCAGGAGGACAATACAGTCACCGAAACCTTCACCGAAGAACAGTTGAACCATGAAACCTCTGCCGACAATACCGGCACTGCCATTCAACCTCAGCCGCCGGTGGAATTCACCCCTTCCTCTACCCCCTCAGCTCCGTCAACAGGCTCTCAGCCGGAACCCTCCACTCCTCAGCGCTCGGCTTTGGATGAAGCCATCCAGATGCCGGACTATACGCCCAGTGGAATTATGCTGTACGTTACCTGGAAGGGCACTCAGTATTATGCCGATGCGGTGACGGTGCTCAGCGGCATTACTCAAGCGGAGATTGTGGGCGGGGTGGCCGGTGCACCGGACAGCCGGTATGCGGAAGCCTATAAAGCGCAAGCGGTGGCGGCCCACTCCTATGTGGCGTACTATAACAACCAGGGCACCGCTCCCACTGTCTACCTCCAGGTGCCCCACTCGCAAACGGTGCGGTATGTGGAGCAGGTGGCAGGTCAGATGGTGTACAGCGGTGGCAGTCCCATTATGGCGGTGTACTCTGCCAGCGCCGGAGGCCACACCGTGGGCAGCCAGTATGTTTGGGGCGGTACTGTGTCTTACCTGACCGGGGTGGAGAGCAAGTACGATGAGGACAACTCCACCGTCTCGGTGACCAGCGCTCAATTGAGGGAAACACTGCTGAGCAAAAACAGTTCCCTGGATCTTTCTGGGGATCCCTCTACCTGGCTTACCGTGGTGAGCACCGGAGATGACGGCGTAGTACATCGGCTGAGAATCGGCGGCAGCGGCGGCAATGTGACAGTGTATGGCAATACCTTCCGAGAATCCTGGTTCAGCCGGATCCGCAGCCCGAAATTCACCATTTCCTACGATGCTGCCAGCGATACCTTTACCTTCTCTGCCCGGGGTTACGGCCACTGTGTGGGGATGAGCCAGGTAGGAGCCATGGGATATGCCCGGTATGAGGGCTGGAACTATGTCCAGATTTTAACCCATTACTACACCGGCACTACCGTGTCTTAATTTGATTTGCAGAGGGCAACCTCTGAAAATAATTTGCAAAGGAGAAATTACTATGACCAAAGTAACCACCCGTCCCTTTGGAAGCTGGGAAGGCAGGGACGTCACCCTGTACACCCTGGATAACGGGGAAACCTCTGTCAGCGTGATGAGCTTAGGCGCGACCCTTCAGTCCATCTGTACCAAAGACAAAGAGGGCAACACCGTGGACGTGCTGCTGGGCTATGACACCCCTCAGGAATACATGAGCCATGGCGGCTATCTGGGAGCCTGCATCGGCCGTCACGCCAACCGGATTAAGAATGCGTCCTTTGACCTGAACGGCAAAACCTATCAGGTGAACAAAAACGAAAACAACAACAACCTTCACGGCGGCCCCAACGGCTATGACCGGCGTTTCTTTGATGTCCAGGTCATCACTCTGGGCGAAGACCAAGCTATTGCCTGCAAACTCTACGATGAGGATATGTCCGCTGGATTCCCGGGCAATGTAACGGTGACAGTGGTGTACAGCCTTTCCGCTGACAATGCTTTGAAATTGGATTACACTGCTTCTACCGATGCCGATACCGTGGTGAATTTGACCAACCACGCCTACTTCAACCTGAACGGCTCCGGCAGCGGCACCATTGTCAACCATAAGATGAAGATCTATGCCCCCTTCTATACCCCTGTGGATGAGGATTGCTGCCCCACCGGCGAAATTCTTTCGGTGAAGGGTACGGTGTTTGATTTCACCGACTTCACCACCATTGCAGACGGCATAGATCAGGTACCGGATATGGCCATCACTGGTGGTTACGACCACAACTGGGTGCTGGATGCTCCGGCAGGCCAGCTGAATCTGGCAGCGGAAACCATCGGTGATAAAACCGGCATTCGCCTGAAAACCTACACCACCCTTCCCGGTATCCAGTTCTATGCTGGCAACGGCATGGATGAATGCAAAGGGAAAAACGGTGTGGATCACCACAAGCGGGATGCTTTCTGCCTGGAGACTCAGTATTTCCCCAACAGCACCTCCATTCCCTTCTTCCCCACTCCTTTCCTGAAGGCCGGGGAAACCTATCACAGCG
The DNA here is from genome assembly GCA_018712465.1 of Candidatus Egerieicola pullicola. Taxonomy (GTDB): domain Bacteria; phylum Bacillota; class Clostridia; order Oscillospirales; family Ruminococcaceae; genus Egerieicola; species Egerieicola pullicola. The sequence goes on from DVGY01000101.1 coordinate 6,404, forward strand.
TCACGGTTTATCAGCTCTGCAAAGAGTAAAATCCAATCCCATTTTCAGCCCGGAAGGTTTTTCCCTCCGGGCTTTTTCTTGTCCCTTTTTTCTCCCATAGGTTGAGATATACTAAAATCTGAAATACAAAGGAACCAATTTGAGTTGCAGTCTCCCAGAAAAGATGGTACAATGCCCGAAGGAGGATGGTTTTATGTATGCTGCCCAATCCAAAAAACTATTGATCCTAGACATTCTGGAAATTCTTCGGAAATACAGCGATGAAGACCACCGTTTGAGTCAAAAGGAGATCATCCAGTATTTGAAAACGGAGTACGGCATGACCGCAGACCGGAAAGCGGTGAAACGTAACCTGACCGACTTAATGGAATTCGGCATGGAAATTGAATGTTCCGAAGCCAAACGGATGGTAAAAAATCCAAAAACCGGTGAGCTGGAAGAAACGATTCTTCAAACCGGCTATTATCTGGTTCGGGAATTTTCTGACAGTGAACTGCGGCTGCTCATTGACAGTCTTCTCTTTGCGAAAAATATTCCTCACCGCCAGCGGCAGCAGTTGATTGAAAAGCTGGAAAAACTGTCTAGCCGGTACTTTAAATCTCGGGTAAAGCACATCACCACTTTGCCGGATACCATGCCGCAAAACAAGCAGCTTTTTTATACCATCGAAGTGCTGGACAAAGCCATCAGCACCAAACGTCAGGTGAGCTTTACCTACAACCGTTATGGAATGGATAAAAAACTCCATCCTCAAAAAACAGCAGCAGGAAACCTTCGCAACTATGTGGTCAATCCCTATCAGATTGCTGCGGTCAACGGCAGATATTACCTGATCTGCAATCACCAAAAATTCAGTAATGTGTCCAACTACCGTTTGGATCGTATTACAGATATTCAGCTTCTCCCCACTCCCATTAAGCCCATGGAGCAGGTGCAGGGGTTGGAGCACGGCTTGGATCTTCCCAAACACATGGCTGAGCACATTTATATGTTTGCCGGGCCCAGTGAAACCGTTACTTTTCGGCTGAAGAAAAGCCTCGTGGGGGATGTGATTGACTGGTTTGGCCAGGAGGTGGAGTTCTCCCAGGAAACGGAAACCGAAGTGACCGCCCGAGTGCATGTGAATTTAGAGGCCATGCGCCGCTGGGCATTACAGTATGCCTTGTATGTACGGGTGCTTTCCCCCAAAAGCCTGGTGAAGGAAATGCAGCAGGATCTATGTACGGCCATGGCGCAGTACGGGATGCCCATCCCTTCCAAGGAGGACAAGTGATGATTTATGCTATGAGCGATCTGCATGGGGAATATGAAAAATTTCTGGCCATGCTGGAAAAAATCCAGTTTCAGGACAGTGACACCCTTTATTTGCTGGGAGATTTGGTGGATCGAGGCCCTGAGCCGGTAAAACTCCTTCAGGACATTGCCAAGCGGCCCAATGTGTATCCTTTGATGGGAAACCATGAAATCATGGCCCTGCTGGTCCTCCAGCAATTAGTCCTCTCGGTGACCCCGGAAAACATTGACGAGATTCTGGATTTGGATCTGATGCGGCAGATTGTGGTTTGGGAGAGAAACGGCGGCCAGGTGACCATGCAGCAATTTCAGGCTCTCCCCCCGGCACAGCGCCAAGAACTGTTGGAGTTTATGGAAAGCTTTGGCTGGTACGAGACAGTGGATGTGGGAGAACGAGGTTTCTTGCTGGTGCATGCCGGGCTGGGTGGTTATTATCCCGGAAAGAAGCTGGAAGAATATAGCTTAGAAGAATTGGCTATTGTGCGGCCGGATTATGGGATTCAATACTTTCCCGATGATTCCATCTATGTCCTCTCCGGCCACACCCCTACCAAACTGATTAGCGGGAAATGGGAGATCTACCACAGCCATAACAACATTGTCATTGACTGCGGAGCTGCCATTGGAGGAAGACTGGCTTGTCTTTGCCTGGATACGATGGAGGAGTTTTATTTATAATGGCTTTTTCGATGGCAGTGAGTCGGTAATAAAAGCACAGTAAGACAAAAAGAAAAAAGGCAGCGGAATCGAAACTCCGTTGCCTTTTTGTGTACTATTGGGAAGGGGAAACTTACTTGAGTTCCACCACAGCGCCAACTTCTTCCAGCTGCTTTTTGATGTCTTCGGCTTCGTCCTTGGACACAGCTTCCTTCAGGGTGGTGGGAGCGCCTTCCACAGCAGCCTTGGCTTCCTTCAGGCCCAGGCCGGTGATGGTGCGGACAGCCTTGATAACGGCCATCTTCTGGTCGCCCATTTCCTTCAGCACAACGTCGAACTCGGTCTTTTCTTCGGCAGCAGCAGCGCCGGCACCGGCAGCACCAGCCACCATAACAGCGGCAGAAGCGCTAACGCCGAATTCTTCTTCGATGGCCTTCACCAGTTCGTTCAGTTCCAGAACGGTGAGGGACTTGATCTCTTCAATAAACTTTGCTACATCAGCCATGATGAGTACCTCCATAAATTTGTAGTTTTTTCCAATTAGGCGGAAATACCGCAAAGATTACGCGGTAGCTTCCTCGGTTTCGCCGGCTCCTTCGCCCTGTTTCTTGGCAATCTCGTTGAGGGAGACAGCCAGGCCCCGCATAGGAGCAGACAGCACGTAGACCAACTGAGTGAGCAGTTCTTCCTTGGAAGGCAGGTTGCCCAGTTCCTGCACCTTGGCAGTATCCAGAACTTCCCCGTCCATGAAGCCCAGCTTGATGTTGAAGTTTTCGTGAGCGTCAGCATACTTGCACAGGATCTTGGCAGCAGCTACATAATCGTTTTCACTGGTGGCCAGAGCAGTGGTGCCTTCCAGCACGCTTTCGATGTCCAGACCAGCTTCCCGAGCAGCCAGCCGCAGCATGGTGTTTTTCACCACGGTGTACTTCACTCCGGCTTCCCGCAGTTCCTTACGGAGAGCGGTGTCGTCAGCAACGTTGATGCCGCGGTAGTCCACGATCACACCGGCAACAGCACTTTTGAGCTGTTCGGCCAGATCTGCTACGTATTTTTGCTTTTCGCTGAGAATAGTTGCGCTTGGCATGAATGATTTCACCTCCGGATGGATATTCTCTGATTTTTCAAAGAAATCGGGAGAGAAAAAGCCTTCCCGCTTAAAATAGAAAGCAGAAAGGCAGTGTAGACACAATTTTCTTTCCGACTTTCCCTCGGCAGGCGGAGCAGCAACAATACCGCTCAATTATAGGGACAATCCCTCACCTGCTGTCTTTAGAAAAATACAGCTTTATTAGTATACAAAAAAATCCCCCGGCTGTCAAGTGTTGAGCCGGGGAAATTTTCTACAATTTGTAACTTATCCGGAAAAGATTACACACCGTATTTAGAAGTGCTGACCTTAATGCCGGGGCCCATGGTGGAAGCGACCACGCAGGACTTAATATACTGACCCTTGGCAGCAGCGGGTTTCGCCTTGACGATAGCGTCCATCAAAGCTTCCAGGTTCTGCTGGAGCTTTTCGGGACCAAAGCTGGCCTTGCCGATGGGGCAGTGGATGATGTTGGTCTTGTCCAGACGGTATTCGATCTTACCGGCCTTGGCTTCGGTAACAGCCTTTGCCACGTCGGGGGTCACGGTACCAGCCTTGGGAGAGGGCATCAAGCCACGGGGGCCCAGGATTTTACCCAGACGGCCAACCACGCCCATCATATCAGGGGTAGCGATTACCACGTCGAAATCCATCCAGCCTTCGCCCTGGATCTTCTGCACATATTCGTCGCTTCCGGCGAAGTCTGCGCCAGCAGCCAGAGCAGCGTCTACGTTGTTGCCCTTGCAGAAAGCCAGAACCCGAACGGTTTTACCGGTGCCGTTAGGCAGAACCACGGCGCCGCGAACCTGCTGGTCAGCGTGACGAGAGTCAACGCCCAGACGGACGTGGAGCTCTACGGTTTCGTCGAACTTTGCCTTAGAGGTGTCGCACACCATCTTTACAGCGTCTTCTACTTCATACAGCTTGTTGCGCTCAATGGTCTTAGCGCTTGTTACATATCTTTTACCATGTTTCATTAGTCTTGTTCCTCCCTAAAAGTGGTAATTAACGGAATTTTCCTCCCACCAGGGGTCGATCAGTCAACGACTTCAACACCCATGGAACGAGCGGTGCCGCAGATCATGCTGATGGCGCTTTCCACGCTGGAAGCGTTCAGGTCAGGCATCTTGGTTTCTGCGATCTTCTGCACCTGTTCGCGTGTGATCTTGGCGACCTTGGTCTTGTTGGGGATGCCGGAACCGCTTTCAATGCCGCAAGCCTTCTTGATCAGCACCGCAGCCGGAGGGGTCTTGGTGACGAAGGTGAAGGAACGGTCGGCGAACACGGTGATGACCACAGGGATGATCAGGCCGATGTCGTTCTTGGTGCGTTCGTTGAATTCCTTGGTGAACGCCATAATGTTCACGCCGTGCTGGCCCAGAGCAGGACCAACCGGGGGCGCCGGAGTCGCTTTGCCGGCGGGAATTTGCAATTTAATGTAACCAGTTACTTTTTGAGCCATAAAAATACCTCCAAATCAATCGTGGTGACGGCGGAACAAACTTACTTTCGTTCCTCCCACAAATGCGCTCTGTTCCAAGCGCTGCGCCGGCAACAACCGGCATTGGATAGTCCGGCGGATTACGCCGGTTTCGGTAAACCGGTATCGGCTCAGTCTACCTTTTTTACCTGGGCAAGCTCCAGATCTACCGGAGTTTCCCGGCCAAACATGGAAACCACAACCGTGACTTTGTTTTCCGCCACATTCAGGGAGTTCACCACGCCGGAGAAACCGGACATGGGACCGCCGGTAATGTTGACGGTGTCTCCCACCTGGTAGTCCACCTGAGAACGGACAGTTTCCACGCCCAGCCGCTTCACCTCACGGTCGGTGAGGGGGACAGGGTCAGTGGAAGTACCCACAAAACCGGTGACCCCGCGAATGCTGCGGATCATATAGTGGGTGTCGTCGTTGAGGACCATCTTCACCAGTACATAGCCCGGAAAAACCTTCCGTTCTACAATCTTCACCTCGTTGTCTTTGTGTTCTTCCACCTTTTCCATGGGAACCTTGACTTCCAGGATCAGATCCTGCAAATTGTGGTTTTCCACCATATTCTCGATGCTGTGAGACACCTTGTTCTCATATCCGGAATAGGTGTGGATCACATACCATTTTGCCTCTTCCATAAACCGGGGATCGTTCCTTTCTCTCGTGACTTACAGTTGGGATGAAGGGAAATCATCCGAAGACCAGTGCTACCAGCTGTCCCAACCCCAGGTCGATGAGGCTTAAGAATACGGCGCTGATCACCACAAAGGTCAATACAACAATGCTGTTGTTCTTGATCTGCTTGGCGCTGGGCCAAACCACCTTTTTGATTTCGCTCTTCAGATCCTTGCAGTAGCGGATGAACTTTTGGAACGGGTTTGCCTTTTTCTTCTTCTGGGTGGATTTTTTATCAGCAGCTTTCTTTTCGCTCTTGGTGAGCTTTTCCTGCTTCTTATCCGCAGAATCCTTTGCCATGGCAAAACCCTCCTTTACTTGGTTTCCCTATGAACGGTGTGCTTGCGGCAGAACCGGCAGTACTTGCGCATCTCCAACCGGTCGGGATCATTTTTCTTGTTCTTCATGGTGTTATAGTTGCGCTGCTTGCACTCGGTGCAGGCCAAGGTAACTTTAACTCGCATATCGGCACCTCCTATGAAATCGGATCGTTTTTTGCCTCCCTCCAAGGCTCTTTTTTGTCTTCCTCCCGATAAAAGAAGGCAAAAAAAGAAACCTCTTCGAGGTACTAGCTATTGTAACACATTCCTGCAAGGACTGTCAATTAATTTTTTCCCCTTTTGAAGCCGGATTTTGCAGTTTGGTGTTTTTGACTAAGGAAAAGGGATTTTGCCGCCCTGTTCTGGATAGTTTTCTTGAAATGTTCTTGACAATTACTTCCCAAGCAAGTAAAATAGATGAGGAACCCTAGGACTGTTTGAAAAATGGAACATTTTGACGCTTTCCCGCCGGCAGCGTTTTGCCCCTTTTCGTAGCGCGGGGCTGCCCTGTATCGGCTGCCGGGTGCAAAGCCAGTTTCCTTTTTTCAGCAGAGCCTTGTTTTCAGGCGCCGGAAGGTGGCCGAGAACCTTTCGTTCAACGGATTTTTCCGGTTCCGCCGATTCTTTTTCGTAAACGGAACAACTTTTTTCCCGCATCTGCGGGGGCATCCGCAGCCGTCACGACGGCCGATGGGTTTGCTGGATAGACGCATCATTTTATCGGAATAATGCTTCGTTCTCGATACACATAAGTCCATTTGCCGCAACGGGACGGCACACCCTCAATCTTGTTTAGGAGGAAATAAACCAAGATGGACCCAATTATCATTGTGTTGGCAGTGCTGTGTGTAGTGCTGGCCATTGCCGTGGTAGTAGTGGGCATCCTCTGCAAAAAGGTTTTCTTCCAGAGGGGAGCCGAACATCGCAAACAAATTGCTGAAGCCGAAATCGGCTCCGCCGAAGAAGAAGCCAAACGTATTGTAGAAGACGCCAAAAAAGAGGCTGCTACCAAGAAAAAAGAGGCGCTTCTGGAAGCTCAAGAAGAAATTCACCGCCAGCGCAGCGAGGCGGACAAAGAGCTGAAGGACCGCCGCAGTGAACTTTCCCGCCAGGAGCGCCGCGTGGTACAAAAGGAAGAAAACCTGGATCGGAAAGCAGACAATCTGGAAAAGAAAGAAGAAAAACTCAACGAACGCTTGAAACAAGCGGAAAAGAAGCTGGAAGAAGCGGAACAGCTCCGTCAAAGCGAGATCCAAACCTTGGAACGGATCTCTCAGCTTACAGTAGAGGAAGCTAAAACTCAGCTGCTCAATTCTTTGGAAGATGATCTGGCTTACGAAAAGGCCCAGAAGATCGCCGCCTATGACCAGCAGCTGAAGAGCGAGTGCGACCAGCGTGCCCGGGAATTGGTGAGCTTAGCTATTTCCCGCTGTGCCGCAGATCAGGTCAGCGAATCCACCGTCAGCGTAGTGGCCCTGCCTAACGATGAGATGAAAGGCCGGATCATTGGCCGGGAAGGCCGGAACATTCGGGCAATCGAAACTCTCACCGGGGTGGATTTGATTATCGACGATACCCCCGAAGCCATTACCCTGTCCTGCTTTGACCCGGTACGCCGGGAGCTGGCCAGACTGACCTTGGAAAAACTCATTGCCGACGGCCGGATTCATCCCTCCCGGATTGAGGAGACGGTGGAAAAAGCCCGCCGGGAAATTGAGCAGCGAATCAAGAGCGAAGGGGAACGGGCTGTGCTGGACACCGATGTTCACGGCCTGCACCCTGAAATCGTGAAATTGCTGGGACGGCTCTGTTACCGCACCAGCTATGGACAGAATGTGCTCAACCACTCCATCGAAGTGGCTCATTTGGCTGGTATGATGGCCAGCGAACTGGGAGTGGATCCTGCCATTGCCCGCCGTGCCGGCTTGCTCCACGACATCGGCAAGGCCTTAAACCATGAAATCGAAGGCTCCCATGTGGAGATCGGTGTGGATGTATGCCGGAAGTTTAAGGAAAGCCCGGCAGTGATCCACGCAGTGGAAGCTCACCACAACGATGTTGAGCCCAAGACCGTCATTGCCTGCTTGGTTCAGGCGGCGGATGCCATCAGCGCGGCCCGTCCTGGCGCACGGCGTGAAAATGTGGAAAGCTTTATCAAGCGTCTGGAAAAACTGGAAGAGATTGCCGGTTCTTATGAAGGCGTGGAGAAGGCTTACGCGATCCAGGCTGGACGGGAAATCCGGGTGATTGTCAAGCCAGAAGTGCTGGACGACGAAAAAATGGTGGTCACGGCCCGGGAAATGGCCAAGCGGATCGAAAGCGAGCTGAGTTATCCCGGTCAGATCAAAATCAATTTGATTCGGGAGAGCCGTGTCACGGATTATGCAAAATAAACCCACGAGAGCTGTCCGAAAGGACGGCTCTTTTTGGTGTCTGCAAAGATAAAAAAACAGCGGAGATCCGTTTCAGAATTCGGGTCTCCGCTGTGTTATTTTGTCTGTGGTGATTGACTTTGTTCCTTGACCGCTTCTTCCTCGATTCGCTGTACCAGTATATGGGGCAGTACATCAAACGCCACTGCGATGCGCCAGATGGTCTCAAAATTAGCTTGTTTCCGCCCGCTTTCAATCATGGCCAAATGGCTGCGGGCCAGTCCGGTCAGCCCGCTGAATACTTCCTGCGATAACTTTCTTTCTTTTCGTAATTGCCGTATCACACGTCCCACTGCATATCGGTTATATTCGACCATGCCTGCAACCTCCCTGTAGGCATCAGTGTACGAAGAATATTCAAAATAATTGTCTGCGAAGATAGACAATCTTTCTTTTTTGTGATACAATAAGAAAAACAAAAAAGAGAAAGGTGGTTGCTTTATGGGAATTTATTTTCAGAAGGCGGGAGGGGTGCAAGGCAGAAGTTTCTGAAAAATAGCATGGATTCAAAAAACGGAGGTTGATTTATGGAATTTATGGGCACAAAAGAAGCCTCCCGGTTGTGGGGTATCCCTCAAGAGGCGCTGCCCCGAATGTGCCGGCAAAATAAAATCCCCGGGGCGGAGCAGGACAGCAAAGGAAGTCCGTGGCGGATTCCCAGGAATGCAAAAAGACCGGAATATCAAAGAAGAAAGAAGGAAATAAAATGATAAAAAAAACAATTACAATTTTTTTGTCCATTTTAATGCTGTTGACTATCTGCGGATGCAGTTCAAACTCAACGGATGCCACCAGTTCTCAAACCGGTTCAGGTGGAATAACATATAGTGGTGCAATCAATCTCGCTAAACAAGCAATACAAAACGACGAAGTGGGACTTGTTAGTCTCTCCCTTGAAACAGGAGGTTTGGTAAGAAATGTAAGACTTGCTTCCGGTGATGCAGAGCACATAGAAAATGAAGATGAAAATTATTGGGATGTAACAATTAAAGGCACTTTTGCTGTATACGATGAATATGGACGGTATTCCGACAGTGAAGCTTTTACAGCAGAGGTAGAAGTTGATGGGATAACAGGCGATGTGCTGGGTATAATAGATTATTCTATAGATTAAACCTAGATTAAGCGGTCAAGACTCAATCCGTCTTGACCGCTGTTTTTTTATTCAAACAACTTCTCCCCGGCATACACCGCAGTTCGCAGCACCTGGACATATCCTTGCTGCCCGGATGTCGTCCAAAAAGCGTCGGTGAGCAGGGTGGGGTTAAAGTTTCGCTCCCCGGCGGTGGTGCGCAAGGTGAGGATGCAGGTTTCTTCCTGT
>DVGY01000102.1 GCA_018712465.1 Candidatus Egerieicola pullicola
TTCTAGATCCGTTACATTTACTTTTCCAAGCAGATATGTTATAGTACAGACAGGTGAAACTATGAAATTTTTAAAATTCCTTTCCATATTTTTGCTGTTGGCGGTATTGATGACCGGCAGCAGCATGGCTGTGCTGGCATCTGAGCCAAGTCCGGCCACCTACTCCAACTCATCCGCCCAATCTGTCTATGAACTCCAACCGGTCCGCGCCGGCGGCGGCGGAGGAGGGGGAGGAGGCGGTGGCGGCGGTGGCGGCGGAAGCCACAGTGGTCACAGCACCGGTAGAAGCCGAGGCAACAGCGGCCCCCTGGGAGCATTGATCGGGGGAATCTGTTTTTTGATGATTACCTTCAGCACTGCCGTTGTGTTCCGGATGCGGTGGTATCCCCGTTACCGCAACTCCAAAAAACTGATTCGGATGCTGGAAAACAAAGACTCCGCCTGGAAATATAAAGATCTGCAAAAACAGGTGCGCTACGCCTATTTCCTGATTCAAAATGCCTGGAGCTGCCAAAATATGTCCCCAGCTAAGGAAGTGATGTCCCCCTCCTTATACGAAAGCTTTCAGTCCAAGCTGGCTTGGATGGATTACCGCCACGAACGAAATGTTTTGGAGGACATCCGGCTGTTGGAAGCCTCCCCGGTGGCGGTATACGATGATGCAGACGATTCCCTGGACTACGTTTGGTTTTACATCTCCGGTTCCATGGTGGACTACATCCTCAACACCGAAACCCATGCCATTGTCCGCGGCAACACTAAGCCGGAAAAATTTGGGGAATACTGGGAGTTTGTCCGCAATCAACAGGGAAACTGGGTGCTGAATCAAATTCTGCAAAAGGGCCAGGAAAACTTGCTTCCTTCCAACCGACAATCCTAAAAAGACGAAAAGGCTTGGTTTTGCGCCAAGCCTTCTTTTTCTCTCCATTCAGTTTCCAAAACAGAAAGTTATCTGCCGCCGTACCACCGTCTCCGGAAAAATTGCTGGATCCGGCGCAAAAACCGTAAGATACTTTCTCGTCTGTCTGCACAAATCTTTAGGCCTGCATTTGGCAAAAACGTCGATCCTCTTTCCGTCAAAACCTGCTGCTGCAAACCTCAAAAAGTGTGGTATACTAGAGTCATTCCCAACATCCATGCCTTTGCCGTTTCCTTTCTCCACCTTTTTTGCCGGCAGCAAAGGGAATACCAAGGCAGGTGAAATCATATTCTTATACGTAGGAGGAATTATCTATGCTGCACCCCATTTCTATTTCAGATCTGAAGTTCAATCCCTTCGACCTAATCGGCAAGGACTGGTACTTAGTCACGTCCGGCACTCCGGATAACTACAACACCATGACCGCCAGCTGGGGCACTATGGGCATCTTCTGGGGGAAACCGGTGGTGAACACCTTCATCCGTCCCCAACGGTACACCCATGAGTTCATTGAGAAAAACGATCTCTACACCATCAGCTTTTTCCACAAGGACATGCGCCCCGCCCTTCAGCTCTGCGGCAGCAAGTCCGGCCGGGACATTGACAAAGCGGCAGCCACCGGTTTAAAGCCCATGGCGGTAGAGGGTACCACCACCTTTGAGCAAGCCCGGCTGGTACTGGTCTGCAAAAAACTGTACGACTACCACATCGACCCCGCCCACTTTATCGGGTCCGCCAAAGAGTTGGACCAAAAGTGGTATCCCCAAAAGGATTACCACCACTGCTATTTCGGGGAGATCATTGCCGTCTATTCCGAGTAAGTTTATCTGCCAAGGAGGGAGCCTATGCACATTTTAATGCTGGCCACCGGCGGCACCATTGCCAGCCAATCCAGTCAAGAGGGAATCCGCCTAGCCCAAAAGCCTTTGCCCCTCTGCCACCGCTACCGAGAGGAAGTGGACCCTGCCGTGGAGTTCACTCTGCGCACCCCATACCAAATTCTAAGTGAAAACCTGGATCCCCGCCGGTGGGAAACTCTGCTGGGACCGCTATTGACCGAAGATTTATCTGGATTTGACGGAATCCTCATCACCCACGGTTCCGACACCCTGTCCTACACCGCCGCCATGGCAGGATGGATCCTAGACCATCTATCCATCCCAGTGGTACTTACCGCCGCCGATAAACCTTTGGAACATCCCCAGTCCAATGGCTGGGAAAACTTTCGGGCCGCTGTAGAACTAATCCGTACCGGCACCCCTGGGGTGTACGTGACCTACCGCAATCCAGGAGAAGAAATGGTGACGGTGTTCGGGTGGGAAGAAATCCTCCAAGCGGATTGCGCGGCAGACCGGTTTGGCTGTCAAAATCCCGCCCCCTTGGGCTCTGCCCAAAATGGTGACGTCACTTTGGCCCGACTGCCCCGGCGCTGGAACGCTCCTCTTTGCCCCGGTTTTCCGGTGTTGAATCGGAAAGTATTGCAGCTGCTCTGCTATCCCGGCTTAGACCTACGACAGATCCAGCCCCGGCCGGAAACGGCGGCGGTGCTGCTGCGGCTCTACCACTCCGGCACCGCCCCGGTGGAAGGGGAAGGGGGCGCCGCCGCCTTCCTGGGGCGGATGGAGCGGATCGGAGTGCCCTGCTATCTGCTGGGCAGCAAACTGAAAAAGGAAGCCCGGTATGTCACCGCCTACGAGCTTTCTGCCGGAGGAGGGAAATTCCTCTCCCACCGGCTCACCCCGGAGGTGGCCTACTGCGGGCTGCTGCTTACCGTCAACCAGCCGGAATTGAATCCGGAGGACATCTGGAAACGGGTTTTGGGATAAAACAAACGAAAAGCGAACCTGGAAGCGTGGATGCTTTGAGGTTCGCTTTTTTTGGCGGGAGAAATATATCCTATTTGTATAGATAGAAGATATTTCTCCGCTTTGTATTAAATTAAACAGGGATTATTCTTCGCTCTTCACCACAGCAATGCCCAGTTCATCCAACTGCGCCTGATCCACGGTGGAGGGGCAATTACTCATCAGCTCGCTGGCGTCCTTGATCTTGGGGAAGGCGATGACGTCCCGCAAGGACTCCGCCCCCGCCAGAATCATGGTCAACCGGTCCAAACCGATACCTGCACCTCCGTGAGGCGGTGCACCGTATTGATAGGCGTCCACCAAAAAGCCGAACTTGGCGGCAATTTCCTCATCGGTGAGGCCCAGGGACTCGAACATCTTCTGCTGCAAAGCAGGGTCGCTGATGCGGATGGAGCCGCTGGACAGCTCAGTGCCGTTGAGCACCAAATCGTAGGCCTTGGCTTTTACCCGGCCTTTATCGGTATCCAAATATTGGAGGCATTCATCCAAAGGCATGGTGAAGGGATGGTGCATGGCCACCCAGGTATTGGCCTCGTCGTCCCACTCAAAGAAGGGGAACTCAGTAATCCAAACGAAATTGTACTTGCCTTCGGGAATCAGATCCATCTGCTTGGCGGCTTCCAAACGAAGAGCGCCCAGCACCGGCAAGGTCACCCGGTTTTTATCTGCCACAATCAGAGCTACGTCGCCCTTTTCACAGCCCAGAGCAGCCAGGATGGCATCCATCTCTTCCGGCTTCATGAACTTGCCGAAGCTGCAGGAAGGCGCATCCTCCACCCAGCGGATGTAGGCCAAGCCCTTGGCGCCGATGCCCTTGGCCTGGTCGGTGAGCTTGTCGATGGCTTTCCGGGAAAAGGTCTTGGCGCCGCCCTTGATGCAGATGCCCCGGACACTTCCGCCGTTTTCGATGGCGCCGGTAAACACTCCAAAACCGCAATCCTTCACGATTTCGCTCAGGTCGGTGATCTCCATGCCGAATCGGGTGTCCGGCTTGTCGGAACCGTAGCGGTTCATGGCGTCTTCGTAGGTCAGACGGGGCAGAGGCAGAGAAACCTCAATGCCCATGACTTCCTTCATGAGATATTGGACGTAGCCTTCCAGCACTTCCAAAATGTCCTCCACATCCACGAAGGACATTTCCAGGTCAATCTGAGTAAATTCCGGCTGACGGTCTGCCCGAAGGTCCTCATCCCGGAAGCAGCGGGCCAACTGGATATACTTGTCCACTCCGGCGATCATCAAAAGCTGCTTGTAAATCTGGGGAGACTGAGGCAGAGCATAAAATTTGCCGTTGTGCACCCGACTGGGCACCAGGTAGTCCCGAGCCCCTTCCGGGGTGGATTTCATCATCATAGGGGTTTCAATTTCCAAAAAGCCCTCTTTGTAGAAGTAGTCCCGGGTGACTTTGGCGATGTCATGGCGAAGTTTCAGATTCCGCTGCAATTCTGCACGGCGCAGGTCCAGATAGCGGTAGGTCAAACGGATCTCTTCGTTGACTTTGCTGCCTTCGGTGAGGGGGAAGGGCGGAGTGGCGGCGGCGGAGAGAATCCGCAGCTCAGAGACGTAAATCTCAATTTCCCCGGTGGGAAGTTCCGGATTTACCGCTTCCCGAGCCACGACCTTGCCAACGGCAGCTACTACATATTCGCTGCGCAGGGATTTAGCTTTTTCAAACAC
>DVGY01000011.1 GCA_018712465.1 Candidatus Egerieicola pullicola
ATGAAGGGGGAATACTTGCTGCCTAAGAGCGGCAAGCGGTTTACTTCTCAGGAACTGGTGGCACATTGGAAAGCCCTTTGTGAGAAATATCCCATCTACTCCATTGAAGACGGCCTGGATGAAGAGGACTGGGACGGCTGGGCCATGATGACCAAGGAATTGGGCGGCAAGGTGCAGTTGGTGGGGGACGATCTATTTGTTACCAATACCACCCGGCTGGCCAAAGGCATTGAATTGGGCTGCGGCAATTCGATCTTGATTAAACTTAACCAAATCGGTTCCGTTTCCGAAACTCTGGAAGCCATCAAAATGGCCCATAAGGCGGGCTACACTGCCATTGCTTCTCACCGTTCCGGAGAAACAGAGGATACCACCATTGCCGACCTGGCCGTGGCGCTGAATACCTGCCAGATTAAAACCGGCGCCCCCAGCCGCAGCGAACGGGTGGCGAAATATAATCAGCTTCTCCGCATCGAAGAAGAATTGGGAGAAAGTGCAGTGTATCCCGGCTTTGACGCTTTTTCTTTTGCCGGCAGGAAGTAAAACCATAGGGAAAGGACGGACCATATGACAAGATCCCTGCTTTGGGCAGCGGCAGCTACCGGATTTACCTTTTTGATGACTACGTTGGGAGCATCGTTGGTATTTCTATTTCGCAAAAAGGTCAGCGGTTCGATGCAGCGAATCTTTTTGGGATTTGCCGCCGGGGTGATGATTGCCGCGTCGGTGTTCAGCCTCCTGCTTCCCGCTATGGAAGAGGCAGAGGAGATAGGAATCCCCGGGTGGATGCCCTCTGCCGGGGGATTTCTACTGGGTATTGGATTTATGCTGCTTTTAGATGTGCTGATGCCTCACCTTCATTTGGGGGCAAAACAGCCGGAAGGCCTTCACTCCTCTTTGCGCCGCACGGCGCTGTTGGTGTCGGCGGTTACTCTGCACAATATCCCAGAGGGGATGGCGGTGGGGTTGACCTTTGCGTTGGCTGCTCAGCACAGCGGGGATTTGTCTGACCTTTCCGGGGCAGCTGCCTTGGCTTTGGGAATCGGCATTCAGAACTTTCCGGAAGGAACCGCCATCTCTTTGCCCTTACGGCAGGAGGGAATGAGCCGGGCAAAATCCTTTTTCTGGGGCAGTATGTCCGGTATTGTGGAGCCTATCTTCGGCATCCTGGTGGTGCTGTTGGCGGGATGGATTCAACCGGCGATGCCTTGGCTGCTGTCCTTCGCGGCAGGCGCCATGCTGTATGTGGTGGTGGAAGAACTGATCCCGGAAGCGCATTTGGGGGATCATTCCAACACCGGTACTTTAGCAGTTATGGGAGGCTTTTTGCTGATGATGGTGCTGGATGTGGCGTTGGGGTAATGGGTATTCAACCATGGGTTGTGCACAACTGCCGGTAGGATTTTTTCCACCGGCAGTTGAGTTTTTTCCGCCGAATCCAACGGACACTCCCTTCCGCCGCCCCGGCAGATGTGCTATCATAGACACAGAACAGGAAATTTCGGAATCCACGTTCAATTTTGATGAAACGGAGCGAAAATTATGCCAGAAACCATCGGCAGCCGGATTGCGGCCTATCGAAAAGAAAAGGGTTACACCCAGGAAGAAATCGCCCAGCAGCTTGGCGTCTCTTCCCAGGCGGTATCCAAATGGGAAAACGACACCTCCTGCCCGGACATTGCCCTGCTGGTTCCCTTGTCCCAACTGCTGGGTACGACAGTAGACGCTATTCTGTCTGGGAAACCCCAGGGAGTGACCATTTTGCCGCCCTCCCAGCGCAGAAGCATCGACGGCATGACCCTGCGGATTTTGGTGGAAACCGTGGACCAGGGGAAAAAGACCAACGTCAAAGTCAACGTGCCCATGAAGCTGGTGCGCCTGGCCATTGAAATGGGAATGCAGCTTCCGCAGGTCACCTCCAATGCGGCGCTGCAGAACTTGGATTTGGAGGCCATCTTCCGCATGGTGGAAAGCGGGGTCATCGGCAAACTGCTGGATGTGGAGGTGGATGATGTCACCAAGGTGGCGGTTTTGGTGGAGTAAAATGCAGGTATTGATTCGAAAAAACGGCATCGTGCAGAGCAGGATTTCTTTGCCGGTGATGCCGCCGTTGTGGATGCTGGAGCATAAGCTCAAGCGCCGTTTTTCCAAAGAAGAAAAGAAGAAGTGGAAATTGTTTTTCCGCAGCATCCAGCCGCTGCTCAAAGAGTATCCAGGCTGGCGGTTGGTAGAGGTCCGGCAGCAGGACGGCACCGAGATTGAAATTACCTTATAGCTTTTTCAAAGGGGCATCTGCAAAACCAAGGGCAGGTGCCTTTTTGCGTAAAACACTTGTTCTCTTTCCGGCGCTCTGCTACAATAAGGTTAGAACCACCCGGAGAAAGGAGAAAAGCAGTATGGCAATTTGGAATCCGTGGCATGGGTGTAAAAAGTATTCTCCCGGCTGTGCCAACTGTTATGTTTACCGCCGGGACAATCAATTTGACCGGGATAGCTCCCAGATCAAGCAAACCGCCTCTTTTTCCCTTCCTTTGCAAAAAGACCGCCAGGGCTATTATCGCTTGACCGCTGGAGAAAATCCTATTTACACCTGTATGACCTCTGATTTTTTTCTGGAAGAAGCGGATATTTGGCGGCCCCAGGCTTGGGATATGATGCGCCAGCGCCAAGATTTGAAATTTGTAATTATCACTAAGCGGATTCACCGCTTTTCAGTGGGACTTCCTCAAGATTGGGGAGAAGGGTATCCCAATGTCACGGTAGTTTGCACTTGTGAGAATCAGCAGACGGCGGATCAGCGGCTGCCGGTGTTTCTTTCTTTGCCTATTCGTCATCGGGAAATCATCCATGAACCCATGCTGGAAGAGATTCAGATTCGACCCTATCTGGAAACCGGCAACATCCAGCAGGTGACCTGTGGTGGGGAGTCCGGGGAAGGGGCACGTCTCTGCCGGTATGAGTGGATTCGATCTACCCGGCAGCAGTGCGTAGACTGCGGGGTGGCCTTTTCCTTTCACCAAACCGGAGCGGTGTTTTACAAAGACGGCCGTACTTATCGGATTCCCCGGCAGCTGCAACAGAGTCAGGCAAAAAAAGCAGGGCTGGATTATCGTCCACCTCGACTCCCTAAAACTACGGAACAGATGGAAGAACTGTTTCAGCGGCTGGCTGCTTCGGAATTTCGCAGCCGGTTTTCCCTGACTCCGGCGTTAAAGCAATATGTTTTGGAAAAGGGGGAGGACACGCTTCGCCGTCATGCCAAAGAGCTGATTCGCACCCGACTGGCGCCGGCTTATCCCAAGAACGATGGCAAGCAAACCCCGATGAAAAATCATCCTGTTTTTGTAGCCCAGCACGCTACCGCTTGTTGCTGCCGGGGTTGTTTGGAAAAGTGGTATGGCATTCCCAAAGGCCGCCCCTTAACTCAGCAAGAGCAGGACATTATTGTGGAAATTTTATGGGAATGGATCCGCCGAAAAGCGGGACCGGCAGAGGAAATACCTTAATCATATTTTGCTTTAAAAACTGTCCCAATGTCCGGGCAGTTTTTTCTTTCTGAATCAGTGGCGTTTCCCAACGAAGAAATGCTTTTGCCTTGTTTTTTTCTTTCTTCACGCAATTTGAAGTAAGATGGTGATTTTGCTAGAAATTCATGAAAAATGAACGAAAATAATTGAAAATGCAGGAATTTTTTGGTATAATAGTTAGACAAATGCAGATTGTTTGAGTTTGGTTTTGATGTGTTAATCTCATAAAACCATTCTTTTTAAAGTCCATTTTCTTTTTAAAATTCTTGCGCAGCATCCGAATGACTTTGGTTTTGAACACATCAACGGGGGTTTTGCGATGCCGGATTGGAAACAAGTTCTGGAAAATGCTTTGGATATTTTAAAATACCCAGGCGATCTTAGCGATACCTTGGCGGAGTTTCAGCGAAAATGGGGCAGAGAAGTACCTGCGCTGTTCAGTCCGCGCTTTGATGAAATTAACACCCAGTACATCCGTCTCCCTCATGAGCAGGGTGTGTCCGCTTTGGGATCGGAACTGGATTTGTATGCTGGGGTATCTGCCCTGCTCCCCCCATTGGAAACCGGAAATTCGGGAAGAGGAAACATTAAACGGTGATTTTGACTTTTACCGGCCTGTAATACGGGTCGATTGAGAAGGGAGAACCCCATGAACCAAGCGCAGCAAAACGCCTTGTTGGCGCAGTGCCAGCAATGGCTGGAGGAAGATCAGCCGCAAAAAATCATTGATGCCATTCAGGCAGTCCCCGCAAATCAGCGTACGCCGGAACTGGACAGCGAATTGGCCCGGGCGTTGAATACCCTGGCGGATCCGGATGAAAAGGAGTTGTTCCAGCAGGCAGTGGACC
>DVGY01000103.1 GCA_018712465.1 Candidatus Egerieicola pullicola
AGATAATGTCTGCTTGCTGCACCGTTTCGTTGGCAATCAGGGCGTTGCCGTTTTCATAGGTGGAATCGCCGCCGTACCAGATAAAATCCAAAATTTTAAGGTCAGAACCGGCTATCCCTTCCAATAAGGCATCCTTGGCTTTGGACATGGCGGTTTTGCCACCAATCACCACCGCCTTTTTTCCGTAATATCTTGCAAAATAAGGGATCTCTTTGTAGCAGTCCGCCCCGATGGAATAGTTGGGCAGGCATACATTGTAGCTCATCTGAGAACGCTCCTTCCAAAATTCTCGCTTTTTTGAATATCCTTATGATAGCACATGAAAGAGAAAAGAGACACAAAAAGGATGGAATTTTGGAGTTTTTTCCAGAAACTGTATTTTCTTTGCCGCTTTTTCTGTGCTATGTGGTGGTGGCTTTTGGAAAATCAAAAAGGCCGCAGCCGAGGCGATTGACTGCCTTCTTGACTGCGGCACATTTTGTTGCAGGGAATGGATTACAGTTGAGCAAAGCTCTGTTGAATGTCTTCCAAAATATCGTCGATATTTTCCAATCCGCAGGAGAACCGGATCATGCCGGGATTGATGCCTGCGGCCACCAACTGTTCGTCGGTGAGCTGGCGGTGGGTTTCGCTGGCAGGATGGAGGACGCAGGTGCGGATATCCGCTACGTGAACTTCATTGGAAGCCAGCTTCAAGCCGTCCATAAATTTCATGGCGGTGTCTCGGCCTCCCTTGATGTTGAAGGAGATCACGCCGCTGGTGCCTTTGGGCAGATATTTTTTGCCCAATTCGTAGTAGGGGTTGCCGGGCAGGCCGGGATAGTGGACCGATTCCACCTGAGGGCAGCCTTCCAGGAATTTGGCCACCGTCATGGCGTTTTGGCAGTACCGCTCCATCCGCACCGGCAGGGTCTCCAGGCCCATGTTCAGCAAAAAGGCACTGTGGGCGGCAGGGTAGCAGCCAAAGTCCCGCATGAGCTGCATCCGGGCTTTCAGGATGTAAGCGGCTTTGCCGCCGTCCTTGGTGTAGCAGAAACCGTGGTAGGATTCGTCCGGTTCGGTGAAATCCGGGAAGTTGCCGTTGGCCCAGTCGAAGTTGCCGGAATCCACAATGACGCCGCCAATCTGCACTGCATGGCCGTCCATGTACTTGCTGGTGGAGTGAATGACAATGTCCGCTCCAAAGTCAATGGGCTTGCAGAGAATGGGGGTGGCAAAGGTGTTGTCCACGATAAAGGGAACCCCGTGGGAGTGAGCGATCTCCGCCCACTTTTCCAAATCCAGCACCGTCAAAGCCGGATTGGCCAGAGTTTCACCAAACACGGCCTTGGTGTTGGGCTTGAACAGCTTGTCGATCTCTTCTTTCGGGGCATCGGCGTCGGCAAAGATGCACTCGATTCCCAGCCGCTTTAAGGTTACGGCAAAGAGGTTGACGGTGCCGCCATAGATGGTGGAGGTGCTGATAAAGCTGTCCCCAGCGCTGCAGATGTTCAGAATGGACAACAAGCTGGCAGCTTGGCCGGAGGAGGTGCACATGGCGCCAATGCCGCCTTCCAGGGCGGCAATCTTTTCTTCCACTGCCATTACCGTGGGGTTGGCAAACCGGGAGTAGATCAAGGACTTCCGGGGGTCGTCAAAGACGGCGGCCACTTCCGCGGTGGAATCGTAAACATAGGTGGTGCTTTGAACGATAGGCATCACCCGGGGTTCGGTGTTTTTGGGGGTGTAACCTGCATGGAGGCATTTGGTTTCGTCTCTCATGGAACACAAACTTCCTTTCTTTGGAGCTTTACGCCTTAGCGATAGATTCATCATACCCCACCATGGTAGATTCGTCAAGATTTTACCTTTTGGAATTCCCGTGGGAAACTTGCTCCGGCCTTTTTCCTGTGGTATCATAGTTCAAAAGGGGGAGACAGGAATGTTAAAGCTGATTGCCAGTGATTTGGACGGAACTCTGCTGAACCAGCAGCAGAAGATTTCACCGTTGAACCGCTATGCCATTGCCAAAGCCCAGGAAAAGGGGGTGCGGTTTGTGATCGCCACCGGACGCAACTATGCCCGGGTGCAGGATCTGCTGACGGAGAACGATCTGCACTGTGATTTGCTGTTGATGAACGGCAGCGAGGTACGGGATGCCCAGGGAAAGATTATCAGCTCCATCAATCTGCCTATGGAGCCGTTGGAACAGGTGGTAGAACTGCTTCACGCTCATGGGATGGAGCCGGAGTTTATGACCAACCGGGAAACCTGCAGCATTGACCCGCCGGAACAGGCCCTGCGTTCCTGCGCATTGCGGATGCAGTGCTTCCATCCGGGGGTCTCCTATGAAGAAGGGCTGAAGCTGGCCCACACGGATCCTTTTTACACCGCCCTGCGATTTGTGGACGGATTGGAGGGGCTGTACCAAACCGGCCTGGAATTGCGGAAAATCGTCAGTTATCATCCGGATACGCAGGTCATTGACCGGCTGACCCAACAGTTTAACGCCATGGAAGGGATTGTGTGTATGTCTTCTTTCCCGGTGAATGTAGAGATTACCAATGCCCGGGCGCAGAAGGGCTGGGGCTTGGAAAAGGCCATTGAAGTCATGGGAATCCGGCGGGAAGAAGTGGTGGTATTTGGAGATGGAATGAACGATTACAATATGTTCACCTGTTTTTCTCGCTGTTACGCGCCGGAAAATGCGGTGAAGCCCATTCAGGATTTGGCCAAAGAAGTAATCCCTCATCATCAGCAGGACGGGGTGGGGAAGACCATCCTTCGTTTGCTGGAAGAGGACGAAACGCCCTTGCAATAAAAGAAAAATCCGGTGCACCTGCTTCCCATGGGAGAAGAGATGCACCGGTTGCTTTTAATTTATCGCCGTTTTGCTACAATGCGGTTGACCCCTTCAGTCATTCCCAGCATCAATAGGGTGAAAAACAGCAGATACACTGGCAGCAGGCCGATGGTAATTTGGGAGGCCAGCCAGCCAAACAGGGGAGGCAGGAAGGTGGTGCCGATGTAAGCGCCGGCCATTTCCACCCCAATGACCGCTTGAGAGCGGTTGGCTCCAAAGTTAAAGGGGGTGGCGTGGATGATGGAGGGATACACCGGCGCGCAGCCCAGGCCGATAACCGCCAGCCCGGATAACGCGGCCCCTTCCCAGGGCAGGAAACAAAGCCCAATGCCGATTAAAATCAAAACAATACCAATTCGGATCAGCCGTTTGTCCCCCAATTTTTCAGAGACAAATCCGCTGAGCAGCCGCCCCAGGGTAATCCCCAAAAAGAAGAGGGAGGCAAACCCGGCGGCGGTTTCCGCTGCTATACCTCGCTGCTGTACCAAATAGCTGCTGGCCCAGAGCATAGAGGTTTGTTCCACTGCGCTGTAGGAGCAGAAGGCAATGAGCATGGGAATCACACCGGCAGTTTTCAAGGTGGTGAGCAGACTGCTGTGTTTTTCTTGGGAATCCGGCGGATTTTCTTTGGCCGCCTGGATTTCAGCCTGCTTTTTGGGAGGGCGGACTTTTTTCCAAAGAGGCAGGGTGACGAACAAAAGCACGGTGAGTATCAGTTGGAGGATGCCCACGATCTGATAGCCGGAATGCCAGCCGTAACCGCCAGACAGGGCAAAGCTCATAATGTAAGGGCTGATGGAGGCGCCGATGCCCCAAAAGCAGTGAAGCCAGCTCATGTGACGGGCAGCGTAGTGGAGGGCCACATAGTTGTTTAATGCAGCGTCCACGGCCCCGGCGCCCAAGCCGTAGGGAATGGCCCAGAGTACCAGCATCCAGAATTCCGAAGAGAAGGAAAAACCGAGCAAAGCAAGAGCGGTCATCAGCACGCTGACGGCCGTAACCTTTCCGGCACCAAATTTCCGGGTCAACGTGTCCGAAAACAGGCTGGATACCACAGTGCCCAAGGCAATAATCATGGTGAGAATTCCGGCAAAGGATACCGGCACATCTAGCTGGGGCTGCATGACCGGCCAGCCGGCCCCCAACAAGGAGTCGGGCAGCCCCAAGCTGATAAAGGCCAGGTAGATGACAGCCAATAACAATCCATACATAAAATTTCTCCCTTTCCAATTACAGCGATCAAACCGGATTCATTGTAACCGGCGCAATTTGCAAAGTCAATAGAGAAGGCTGTTTTCCAAGAAAAAAGCAACGTTTTCCCGCGTCCAGTCAAACAGTGTTATAAAAGCTCGATTTCTTGCCGGAAGCGAAAGAGAAAATAAGAAGATTTTTAGGAATTATCTGGAAATTACGGGAATTTTCCGTAAATTTGCGCCTTTGTTCTGGACAAATGCAGCTGGATAGGCTATAATGGCACAGAACGGAGAAATCCGGTTTTCTACGACCACCTTTAATTCGGCCCCGTGAGGTCGGCAAGGCAGTCTCTTGAAGAATAAACAGAGTATCTTTCTGGGTGAGCTGTGCCCGGAGGGTTTCAGGAGCAACAATCTGCCTTGAGGAAAGGCTGGTTTGTTGTTCCTTTTTTCATGGGAGAAACGCAAAAGGAGGTAGCCTTTTGGAATCCAAACTGATTCTGGACGAAGCCGCCATGAACCGAGCCATTGCCCGGATTTCCTATGAGATCCTGGAAAAAAATAAAGGCGCAGAAAACTTGCTGCTTTTGGGGATTATCTCCCGGGGCGTGGAGCTGGCTCACCGCATTGCCGCGAAGATTTTGGCGGTGGAGGGATGTCCGGTGCCGGTTGGGTGGTTGGACATCACCGCCTACCGGGATGACAAACTCCCTCCGGAAAACCATGCCGACCGTTCCAATTTTCCCTGTGAAATTGAGGGGAAAACCGTGATTTTAGTGGACGATGTGATCTACACCGGCCGCAGCGCCCGCAGTGCCATGGAAGCGGTGATTCACCGGGGACGGCCGAAGCGGATTCAACTGGCGGTATTGGTGGACCGGGGGCACCGGGAACTGCCCATCCGGGCGGATTTTGTGGGGAAAAACCTTCCCACTTCCACTTCGGAACAGGTAGTTGTACAGTTGGAGGAAACGGATGGAGTTTCCCAGGTGCTGATTCAGGAAGAATAAGGAGGACGGCCATGACCACACTGATTCAAAATGGATTTCTCTGCGACCCCGCCAATGGACGGGAAGGACAGTTTGATCTGCTCATTCAGGATGGAAACATTGCTTGGGTGGGAAAGGACCCCGGCGTCACCGCCGACGAGGTGGTGGATGCTGCCGGGTTGACGGTGCTCCCCGGACTGGTGGATATGCATGTGCATTTACGGGATCCGGGCTTCACCCAAAAGGAGGACATTCTCACCGGTTGTGAAGCTGCGGCAGCAGGAGGGGTGACCAGCCTGCTCTGTATGCCCAACACCAAACCCTCTGTTGATAGTTTGGAAACGGTGGAATATATCCAGCAAAAGGCAAAGCAGGCCAAAGCCCGGGTTTATATCACCGGCGCCATCACCAAGGACCTTTCCGGCAAAGAACTCACCGATATGGGCGCCCTGTATCAAGCAGGGTGCGTTGCCTTTAGCGACGACGGCCGTCCGGTGGAAAATGCGGCCATGATGACGGCGGCCCTGAAGAAAACCAAAGAGCTGGGCGCTATTGTTACCTCCCACTGCGAGGACTTGAGTATCATCAACGGCGGCATTGTCAACGACGGCGCCGTGTCCAAAGCATTGGGAGTCAAGGGAATGCACCGCTCCAGCGAGGACACTATCACTGCCCGGGAGATTATTCTGGCCCAAACCAACGATTGTCCGGTGCACATTGCCCATGTCAGCACCCGGCTCAGCGTGCAGTTGATTCGAGAAGCCAAAGCCAGAGGAGCGGACGTCACCTGTGAAACCTGTCCCCACTACTTTTCCATGACGGAAGAAAAGGTGCTGACTCGGGATGCAGATTATCGGATGAATCCCCCTTTGCGGGAGGAAGCGGACCGGGCTGCGGTGCTTGAAGGGCTGCTGGACGGCACCATTGACTGCATCGTCACCGACCACGCCCCCCATACTCCGGCGGAAAAAGCGGATTTCCTCAAAGCGCCTAATGGGGTCATCGGCATGGAAACCAGCTTTGCTGCCTCCTACACCTATCTGGTCAAGACTGGAAAGATGAGCTTGGCCCAGCTGGTGGAAAAGATGAGCGTCAATCCTGCCCGGCGGTTAAAGATCCCGGCAGGGACCTTGTCGGAAGGCGCAGCGGCGGACATCACTCTGGTGGATTTAAACCGGGACTGGGTAGTCAAGCCGGAAGAACTTCACTCCAAGGCTCGCAACGCCGTTTACAAAGGCATGATCCTTACCGGAAAGGTAATGGCCACCTTCTGCGGTGGGAAATTGGTATATCAGCAAAAGTAAAATCAAAATAAACACATAGGACACCAAAACAAAGACAACGTAACGTAAGGAAGGAGATTTTCTCATGTCCATGGATCGTCTGATCACTCGCATCCTGGAAACGAAAAACCCCTCAGTGGCGGGCTTAGACCCGAAATTGAGCTACATTCCGGATTTTATCAAAGAAGAAGCCTTTGCCAAGCACGGCAAAAATTTGGAAGGCGCTGCGGCTGCGTTGCTGGCTTTTAACAAAGGCATCATCGACGCCCTCTGCGACATCGTTCCCGCCGTGAAACCTCAGTGTGCATATTATGAAATGCTGGGCTGGCAGGGTGTGAAGGCCCTCAGCGACACCATCGCTTATGCTCAGCAAAAGGGCATGGTGGTCATCATCGACGGCAAGCGCAACGACATCGGCACCACCATGGAAGCCTATGCCGCCGGCCATCTGGGTGTCACTCAGGTGGAGGATATTTCTCTTCCTGCCTTTGGAGGGGATCTGCTCACCGTCAACGGCTATCTGGGCAGCGACGGAATCAAGCCTTTACTGAAAGTCTGCCAGGAACAGAACAAGGGCATCTTTGTGCTGGTAAAAACCAGCAATCCTTCCTCTGGGGAACTCCAGGATCAGTGCATCGACGGCAAACCGATTTACCGGGTCATGGGCGAGTTCTGCGAACAGTGGGGCGAACAGCTTCCCGGACAATACGGCTATTCCGGCGTAGGCGCAGTGGTGGGAGCCACCTATCCCGATCAGTTGACCGAACTGCGTAAGGCGCTTCCTCACACCTTCTTCCTGGTGCCGGGCTACGGTGCCCAGGGCGGCGGAGCCGAAGGTGTGGCCGGGGCCTTTGATGAAAACGGCTTGGGCGCCATTATCAATTCCTCTCGAGGCATCCTCTGCGCTTGGCAGAAAACCGGCGCAGCGCCGGAGGATTACGCCAAAGCAGCTAGAGAGGAAGCGCTGCGGATGAAGGAGGACCTCTGCCGGGTAATCCCGCCTATGAAAGCACCCGCAGAAGCCCAGTAAAAGGAGGAACATCATGTTGCAGAACCAGAAAAAAGCGTGGTTGGTATTGGCCAACGGTATGGTGCTGGAAGGGAAAAGCATGGGCTGTACCGGAACGGTAGTGGGGGAAATCGTCTTTGCCACCGGTATGACCGGCTATCAAGAAACCCTTACCGACCCCAGCTACTATGGACAGATTGTGATCCAGACCTTCCCCTTGGTGGGAAACTACGGTATCAATTCTATGGACGGCGAAAGCCAGCACTGCTGGCTGAAAGGCTACATTGTCCGGGAATGGTGTGAAGTTCCCTCCAATTTCCGCTGCGAAGAGACGTTGGATGTGTTTTTAAAACAGCAGCAGGTCATCGGCCTGTATGACGTGGACACCCGTCACCTGACCAAAATCATCCGGGAAACCGGCGTCATGAACGGAGCCATTACCACCGACGAGAATTACGTGAAGGAAGCTCTTTTGGAACAGATCCGCGCCTTTTCGGTAAAGGATGCAGTGAAGAGCGTGACCTGTCCTCAGCCGGAAGAATTCCCCTCTCTGGACCACACCCGGAAAGTGGTGCTGTTCGACTTTGGCTATAAATTCAACATTCGGCGGGAACTGGTAAAGCGGGGCTGCGATGTGATTGTAGTGCCGGCCTATACCACAGCGGAGCAGATCAAACAGCTCAATCCCGACGGCATTATGCTCTCCAATGGTCCTGGAGACCCCAGCGAAAACGTGGAGATTGTAGAAAATCTGAAGGAAATCATGAAGCTGAACATCCCCATCTTCGGCATCTGCCTGGGCCACCAGCTTATGGCGTTGGCCAACGGCGCCAAGACCGAAAAGCTGAAGTACGGTCACCGGGGCGCCAACCAGCCGGTGATCGACCTGGATCTGGACCGCACCTTCGTTACCAGCCAAAACCACGGCTATGCGGTAATCAGCGATTCTCTGCCCAAAGAAGTGGGATACGTGAGCCATAAAAACGCCAATGATTCCAGCTGCGAAGGGGTACGGTACACCCATATCCCCGCCTTTACGGTGCAGTTCCATCCGGAAGCCTGCGGTGGGCCCCAGGACACTGCGTATTTATTCGACGAATTCATTGCATTGATGGACAAGAAGGAGGGCTGAGCCATGCCATTGAGAAAAGATTTGAAAAAGGTGATGGTGATCGGTTCCGGCCCCATCGTCATCGGCCAGGCGGCGGAGTTTGACTACGCCGGAACCCAGGCTTGCCGGGCATTGAAGGAAGAAGGTTTGGAAGTGGTGTTGGTCAACTCCAACCCCGCTACCATTATGACCGACAAAGCCATGGCGGATAAAATTTATATTGAACCCTTAACCTTAGACTGTGTCAAGCGGATCATTGAGATCGAAAAGCCGGACAGTCTGCTTTCCACCCTGGGCGGTCAGACCGGTTTGACGCTGTCCATGCAGTTGGCCAAGGAAGGATTTTTGGATTCCCACAATGTGAAACTGCTGGGCGCCAATCCGGAAACCATTGACAAAGCGGAGGACCGTCAGTCCTTTAAGGATACCATGGAATCCATTGGCGAACCGGTGATTCCTTCCAAGGTGGTAACCACCGTGGAAGACGCTCTGGATTTTGCCGAAACCATCGGTTATCCGGTGATCGTCCGTCCCGCCTTTACCTTGGGCGGCAGCGGCGGCGGCATTGCCGATGATCCGGAACAGCTCCGGGACATCGCCATCAACGGCCTGCGTCTCTCTCCCATTACCCAGGTGCTGATTGAAAAGTGCATCTCCGGCTGGAAGGAAATCGAATTTGAAGTGATCCGGGACAGCAAGAACAACGTCATCACGGTCTGTTCCATGGAAAACTTTGACCCGGTGGGAGTTCACACCGGCGACTCCATTGTGATCGCTCCGGCGGTGACTTTGTCCGATAAGGAATACCAGATGCTGCGGACGGCCTCGTTGAACATCATCAATGAGCTGAAGGTGGAAGGCGGCTGTAACTGTCAGTTTGCCCTGCACCCGGAAAGCATGGAATATGCGGTGATTGAGGTGAACCCCCGTGTAAGCCGTTCTTCCGCTCTGGCTAGTAAGGCCACCGGTTATCCCATCGCCAAGGTGGCAGCCAAAATCGCCATCGGCTACTCTTTGGATGAAATTGTCAACGCCGTCACCGGCAAAACCTACGCTTGCTTTGAGCCCGCATTGGACTACGTGGTGGTAAAGTGGCCCAAATGGCCCTTTGACAAATTCGTCTACGCTTCCCGGAAACTGGGCACCCAAATGAAGGCCACCGGCGAAGTCATGAGCATCGGTTCCTGCTTTGAACAGGCCATTATGAAATCGGTTCGGGGTGCGGAACTGAAGGTGGATTCTTTGAATCTGCCCAAGCTGGAAAAAATGTCCACCGAAGAGATTATGGCTAACCTGGATCCCGCCCACGACGAACGGTGCTTCTATGTGTTTGAAGCCCTGAAGCGGGGCGCCTCGGTGGAGGAGATCCATCAGATCACCAAGATCGACGAGTGGTTTTTGGAAAAGCTGAATAACCTGGTCAAGCTGGAACGGCGTTTGGCCAGCGAGCCCCTCACCGATGAACTGTACCTGCAAGCCAAAAAATGGGGCTATCTGGACAGTGTCATTGAGCGGATCAGCGGACAGAAGATTCAAAATCCCCGCACCGCTGTGTTTAAGATGGTAGATACCTGCGCCGGCGAATTTGCCGCCCAGACTCCTTACTTCTATTCCACCTACGACACCGAAAACGAAGCCAAGGAATTTATCGAATCCAAGAATTCCGGCAAGAAGCGGGTCATCGTATTCGGCTCCGGCCCCATCCGTATCGGTCAGGGCATCGAGTTCGACTACTGTTCGGTGCACTGTGTTTGGAGTTTGAAAAAGCTGGGCTATGAAACCGTTATCTGCAACAATAACCCGGAAACGGTTTCCACCGACTTTGATACCGGCGATCGGCTGTACTTTGATCCTCTGACCAAAGAGGATGTGAAGAATATCATTGAAACCGAAAAACCCTATGGCGTGGTGGTGCAGTTCGGCGGACAGACCGCCATCAGCCTCACCTCCTACCTGGATCAGCTGGGCGTTCGGATTCTGGGTACCTGCGCCGACTCCATCGACGCCGCCGAGGACCGGGAACGGTTTGACGAGGTGCTGGAACGCTGCAACATCCCCAGACCCAAAGGAGAAACGGTATTCACTGCAGAAGAAGCCAAAGCAGCGGCTGCCCGGTTGGAATACCCGGTGCTGCTCCGTCCCTCTTACGTGTTGGGCGGCCAGAACATGATTATTGCCCACTCCGATCAGGATGTGGATGAATATATGGCCATCATCACCCGCACCAAGCTGGAAAACCCGGTGTTGATCGACAAGTATATGATGGGCACCGAAGTGGAAGTGGACGCCATCTGCGACGGAGAACGGTTTGTGATTCCCGGCATCATGGAACACGTGGAACGGGCTGGCATTCACTCCGGCGACTCCATTTCCGTGTACCCGGCACAGCATCTGTCTAAGCGGATTGTGGATACCATCGTAGACTACACCGGCAAATTGGCGTTCGATTTGAAGGTTCGCGGCCTGGTGAACATCCAGTACGTGGTCTATCGGGATGAAGTGTACGTTATCGAAGTCAACCCCCGTTCTTCTCGGACCATCCCCTATATTTCCAAGGTCACCGGTGTTCCCATGGTGGACATCGCAACCCGGGTGATGATGGGAATTTCCTTGAAGGAACAGGGTTACGAAAGCGGCTTGCTGCCCAACGCTGACCATGTGGCGGTGAAGGTGCCGGTGTTCAGCTTTGAAAAGCTCAACAACGTGGACAACCAGCTTGGCCCGGAAATGAAGTCCACCGGCGAAGTGCTGGGCATTGCAAAGACATTGGATGAAGCGCTGCTGAAGGGCTTGGCAGCCAGCGGTCAGAATCTGGTTCACTCCGGCGGGGTGCTGTTTACCGTGCGGGATGCGGACAAGGCGGAATTGATTCCCATTGCAGAGAAGTTCCACGACATGGGCTTTGAACTCTATGCCACTTCCGGTACGGCCTATACCTTGAACAAAGCCATGATCCCCACCAGCCTGGCCACTAAGATCAGCGAAAACCGGCCCGGTTCCGGTATTGATTTGATTGAGCAGGGTAAGATCCAGTATGTGATCTCCACTTCCACCAAAGGCCGGGATCCTCACAAGGACAGCGTGCGGCTGCGGCGGAAGGCAGTGGAACGGGGCATTGTCTGCCTCACCAGTTTGGATACTGCCAATGCTTTGGCAGACTGCATTGCCATGAAGAAAACCATCAACGACGTGGAATTGGTGGACATCACCACCATCCCCGAGCGTTAAGTTGATAAAGGAGATGTAACCATCATGAGAAGTGATTTGATGAAGGTGGGCCCTAACCGGATGCCCCACCGGTCTCTGTTAAAGGCCTTGGGCCTGACGGACAGCGAGATCAAGCGTCCCTTTGTGGCGGTGGTCAGCGCTGCCAGCGACTATGTGCCCGGCCATATGCACCTGGACAAAATTGCGGAAGCGGTAAAAGCCGGTATCCGCAATGCCGGCGGTGTGCCCTTTGAGTTCCGCACCATCGGTGTCTGTGACGGCCTGTCCATGAATCACAAGGGAATGAAGTACTCCCTTTGTTCTCGGGAGCTCATTGCCGACTCCATCGAAGTGATGCTCACTGCCCATCCTTTGGACGGCGCGGTGTTTATCCCCAACTGCGATAAGATCGTTCCCGGTATGCTGCTGGGTGCCATCCGGATGAACCTGCCCAGCATTTTCGTGTCCGGCGGTCCTATGACCCCCGGCGTGGTGAAGGGCAAACGAGTGGGCCTCAGCGAGACCTTTGAAGCAGTGGGCGCTTACGCTGCCGGAAAAATCAGCGATGAAGAACTGATGGAATACGAAAACAATTCCTGCCCCACCTGCGGCTCCTGCTCCGGTATGTACACCGCCAACTCCATGAACTGCCTCACCGAAGCGGTAGGTATGTCCATGCCGAAAAACGCTACTTGTGCCGCAGTGTCCAGCGAACGGCTGCGGATTGCCAAGGAAACCGGCGAACGGGTGATGGAACTGATTCAGGAAAACATCCGCCCCAGTGACATCCTCACCGAGAAAGCTTTCCGCAACGCGCTGGCCTGCGATATGGCCCTGGGCTGCTCCACCAATACCGTGCTGCACCTGCTGGCTTTGGCGAAAACCGCGCAGACCAACGTGAACATGGATACGGTGGATGAAATGTCCCATAAAGTTCCTCAGCTGTGCAAGCTCAATCCGGCAGGCCATGTGTTTATCGAGGATTTGAATGCCTTCGGCGGCATCCAGGCAGTGTTGAAGGAACTGGCTCGGGGCGGCTATATCGACGATACGCTGCCCACTGTAACCGGCACCGTGAAGGACCGGTTTGCCAACGCCGCCAAACCGGACGGAACCATTATCCACACCATTGAAGATCCCATCCGCAAGGACGGCGGCATTGCAGTGCTGAAGGGCAACTTGGCAGTGGATGGCGCTGTGGTAAAACAGGGCGCCGTGGCTCCGGAAATGATGGTTCACCAAGGTCCGGCCCGGGTGTTTGACTGCGAAGAGGACGCTATCGCCGCCATCCAGGGAGGCAAGATTGTCCCCGGGGATGTGATTGTGATCCGTTACGAAGGCCCCAAGGGCGGCCCCGGCATGCGGGAAATGCTGGCTCCCACTTCTTCTCTGGCCGGCATGGGACTGGATAAGCAGGTCGCTCTGATTACCGACGGCCGGTTCTCTGGCGCTACCCGCGGCGCAGCGATTGGCCATGTGTCTCCCGAAGCGGCTGCCGGCGGTTTGATCGGTTTAGTGGAAGAAGGAGATCAGATTTCCATCAATATTCCGGAAAGGAAACTGGAACTGCTGGTGGATGAAGAGACTCTGGCTCAGCGGAAAGCCAACTGGCAGCCCAAGGAACAGCACCTTAAGGGCTATCTGAAGCGGTACGCCAAGATGGTGACTTCCGGTTCCAACGGGGCACTTCTGGAGGATTATCTGTAATCTCAGGACAAAAACTGTGAAAACGCACAAAACCTGCACTGTATTTTTGGCAGTGTGGGTTTTTTGCTTTCTTTGCATTCCGACAGTAAGTATGATATAATGAATTTATCAAGCCTCGGTTTATTTAACAGCTCCTGGAACACACACGACAGAAGACAGAGGATATGATTCGACAGAATACTATGACAGGAGAAACAGTATGATCATTCGAGAAGTATTGAACAATGCAGCGCTTTGGTTGGAAGATCCTGATACCAAGGCGGTGGCGATTGTAGTAAAAAAGGATATTATCAATGGGATTTCCCTGGGGGATGAATATGATCCCGCCCAGGCCGATTATGTGATTCAATATAAAAACC
>DVGY01000104.1 GCA_018712465.1 Candidatus Egerieicola pullicola
TGAGACAGTTCGGTCCCTATCTGTCGTGGGCGTAGGATATTTGCAAGGAGCTGTCCCTAGTACGAGAGGACCGGGATGGACGTACCTCTGGCGCACCAGTTGTCGGGCCTACCGGCACAGCTGGGCAACTAAGTACGGAACGGATAAACGCTGAAGGCATCTAAGCGTGAAGCCGCCCTTAAGATAAGATATCCCACTGAGTAATCAGGTAAGACCCCTTAGAGACGATGAGGTAGATAGGCTTCGGGTGTAAGTACGGTGACGTATTGAGCCGGGAAGTACTAATCGGTCGAGGGCTTGACCTCAAGTCAAGCGAAACACAATGCAAGTGCAAAGGTTCGTTGTTCAGTTTTGAAGGTCCTAGTAAAGGAACTTCTTTTATGCACCACTAGCTCAGTTGGTTAGAGCAACTGACTCTTAATCAGTAGGTTCAGGGTTCGACTCCCTGGTGGTGTACCATAGACGGTGTCGATGGCGGTGAGGATCCACCTGTTCCCATCCCGAACACAGAAGTTAAGCTCACCAGTGTCGACAATACTTGGCTGGCGACGGCCCGGGAAGATAGAGCGACGCCGTCTCAAATGAAATCGAATGCACAGCTAATCACTGTGCTTCGGTTTTATTTTTATCGTGAGCCCTATGGGGGCAACTTGGGCCTTTAGCTCAGCTGGTCAGAGCCACCGGCTCATAACCGGTCGGTCCCGGGTTCGAA
This sequence comes from Candidatus Egerieicola pullicola, assembly GCA_018712465.1. Classification (GTDB taxonomy): domain Bacteria; phylum Bacillota; class Clostridia; order Oscillospirales; family Ruminococcaceae; genus Egerieicola; species Egerieicola pullicola. The sequence continues at coordinate 713 of DVGY01000104.1, forward strand.
TCCCTGAAGGCCCACCAATCTAGGGGTATAGCTCAGTTGGTAGAGCAGCGGTCTCCAAAACCGCGTGTCGAGTGTTCGAGTCGCTTTGCCCCTGCCAGAAAAGCACGAGATTCTTTGCGCGTTCAAAGGTTTTCGTGCTTTTTCTTTTATCTGAGCAACTCATTTCTCTCACCATGTAATGCAAGAAGGGAACTGCCATGGGAAAACAAATTTTGCTCATCAACGATCTGCCCGGTTATGGGAAGGTAGCCTTGGCGGCTATGCTGCCGATCCTCTCCCAAATGGGTCATCATGTCTTTAATCTCCCTACCGCTTTGGTCTCCAATACCTTGGACTATGGAAAATTCGATATTTTGGAAACCACAGACTATCTTTCCAACACGATTCAGGTATGGGATCAGCTAGGCTTTTCCTTCGATGCTGTCTCTACCGGGTTTATTGTTTCGGAGCGCCAAGCGCAGCTAGTAGCTGATTACTGTCAGGCTTGCAAGGACAAAGGCAGCGTGGTGTTTGTGGATCCTATTATGGGAGACGAAGGAAAGCTGTATAATGGCATTACCGAAAAAACGGTGGAGCATATGCGGAAACTCATCGGTGCTTCCGACTATATGGTGCCCAATTACACCGAAGCGGTGTATCTGGCTGGAGTGGAGTATCGTCCTCAAGGGGTGAATCTCCAGCAGGCCAAGGAATTGGTGGACAAACTCCGTGCCCAAGGTGCGGGTTCTGTAGTGATTACCAGTGCTAAGGTAGATGGGCAGGATGCCGTGATTGTCTGTGGTAAGGACAGTGATACCCTGGAATTTCTACCCTTTGAAATGCTGCCGGTACGGTTCCCTGGCACCGGTGACATCTTCTCCGCTCTGTTTATGGGACGGATTCTGTCTGGGGTTTCCTTGAAAGAAAGCACCCAATGCGCGATGGACATTACCAAAAAACTCATTGCCTTGAGCCAGCATCTCCCGGACAAATATAAAGGAATTCCCATTGAAAGCTTGTTGGAGGTGCTGCAGTTTTGAGCCGTCCTAAGATCCGCATTACTTTGATTGATCGGAAAGGGAATTGTCCCTGTCATCGAGGTCATCAAATTGGGGACAGCTACGACTTTGATACCCAGCGTGGACAGCTCTGCCCCATGGCTATGCACGTGGCTTTCCCTTATATCGACATTCTTCGTTATGGCGGAGAGATTCCTGGCAATCCTCCTGGTACTGCCTTGTTTGCCTGCCCCGATGTGGATACCCTCAATGTGTTCCGCATCCAGCGGGTAGAGGAAAAAGCAGAATAATTTCAATTTTGTACGGCCTTGGAGTTGGATTCCAAGGCTGTTTTCTTTTCCTTTTTTCCTTTGCACCGGCCTTGCCATTCTATCTTTGTTGTTTTTGAAAAACCATCTAAAATTTATAGAAAATGTAAAAATTATCTTCCCATCTTGCTCTTTTTTGTAGAAAGTGCTATGATAAAGACAGACAAATTGATAGAAAGGAGTCTTTCTCATGGATCAGAATTACAAAGTCTTGTTTGAGCCCATGAAGATTGGTCCTGTGGAGGTCAAAAATAAATTTTTCATGGCCCCCATGGCGACAATTGTTCATACGGATGAAAACAATTCCTACACCCCTCAAAGCACCGACTACTACGTAGCCCGGGCCAAAGGCGGAGTGGGCCTGATTATCACCGGTGCCAACTGGGTGGAAAACACTGTGGAGCCCCACGCCCCCTGTTCTTTCCCCTGTCCCACCAAGTTGCCCATCGAATATGAACATCAGGCGAAGGAACTCACCGACCGCTGCCACGCTTTTGGCACCAAGGTGTTTTTACAGCTCACCGCTGGTTTGGGGCGGAGCGCACTGCCTAACTTTGTGTCTCCCAAAGACATGGTAGCTCCCACCGAGATCACCAACCGCTGGCTGCCTAATGTAGTCTGTCGGGAATTAAAGACCGAAGAGATCGAGTCCATCGTCAAGGCCTTCGGACAAGCAGCTTTGATCGGCAAGAACAGCGGCTTTGACGGCATTGAAATTCACGCCGTCCATGAAGGCTATCTGTTGGACTGCTTTACCATGACCCTGTTTAATAAGCGTACCGATAAATACGGCGGCGACCTCCGGGGACGTCTGCGGTTTGCCTGTGAGATTGTCCAGGAGATTAAAAAGACCTGCGGCGCCGATTTCCCGGTGATTCTGCGGTTCTCCATTAAGAGTTACATCAAAGCCATCCGTCAGGGCGCCGTTCCGGGAGAATCCTTCCAGGAATTGGGGCGTGACATCGGCGAAGCCCGGGAAGCTATCCCGATTTTGGAAGAGGCAGGCTATGATGCCTTCGACTGTGACGCCGGTACCTATGACTCCTGGTATTGGGCCCATCCTCCGATGTATTTCCACAAGGGCATGTATCTGTCCTTGGTGAAAGAAGTCCGGGATTGCTTCACTAAGCCGGTGTTGGTGGCCGGACGGATGGACAATATGGATATGGCAGTGGAAGCGGTGAATTCTCACCTCATTGATGGTGTTGGCCTGGGCCGTCCGCTGTTGGCGGATCCGGATTACTGCAATAAGGTTCGTTCGGGTCAATTGGCACAGATTCGTCCCTGCTTGGGTTGCCACGATGGATGTTTTGGACGTCTGCTGCAATCTGGTTTGGGCAGTTGCGCGGTGAACCCGGAATGTGGACGGGAAGATACCGTTGGCATCCGTAAAGCGGATCAGAAGAAGAAAGTTGTGGTTGTAGGCGGCGGCCCCGGCGGTCTGGAAGCGGCACGTGTTTCTGCCCTCCGCGGTCACGATGTCACCTTGCTGGAAGCTAAGGATCAGCTGGGCGGTGCGTTGGTGATTGCTGGTGTGCCGGAATTTAAGGAAGACGACCGGGCCCTGGTTGCCTGGTACACCGAAGAGCTGAACCGCTTGGGAGTGGACGTCCGCTTGAACACCAAGGCCACCAAGGAAACCATTGCCCAACTGAAGCCGGATACCGTGTTGATGGCAGAAGGCAGCACTCCGGTGATTCCCAAGATCGACGGTGTGGACAACGCAGTGCTGGCTCAGGATGTAATGCTGGGCAACGTGGAAGCCAAGGACAATATTATCGTCATCGGCGGCGGTTTGGTGGGCTGTGAGCTCTCCCTGCATCTGGCGCAAAACGGCAAGAAGGTTACCATTGTGGAGGCTCTGCCGGATATTCTCAAGTCCGGTTCTCCCATGCCTCCTATGAATGAGTTTATGCTTCGTGATTTGCTGGCCTTCCACAAGGTGGAAATCGTAGCGGGCGCCAAGGTCACTGCCATTGCCCCCGACGGCCTGACCTACGAAAAGGATGGGGAAACCAAGACTCTGTCCGGCGATCAGGTCGTGCTCTCCATCGGCTACCGTTCTACTCACTCTTTATTCGATGAACTGAAATACGATTACGCTGAAATCTACAACCTGGGTGATTCCCGGCAGGTCCGCAACATCCGCGGCGCCATCTGGGACGCCTATGAAGTGGCAAGAAGCTTGTAATCCTAAAAATAGAACACCTCGCAGGATCCTGATTACGGACGCCCTGCGGGGTGTTTTCTTTCGCTTATATTCTTCTACTAAAAGGAAAATCCCCCGCAGCGGCCCAGGAGGGGGGCAGCCACGGGGGAATGGGGGGAGGTGTTAATTGAGGGAAAAGAAATTAGCGGTATTTGTACTGCTCTATCTGCTGGGCAAACCAGCGGTGAACTGTTAGGTCCTGAGTAAATTCCGGGTGGAAACTGGTGGCAAGCATATTGTCCTGCTTGGCAGCTACGGCATGCCCGTTGACCTGACAGATGACCTGAGCTTTTTCCCCCACCGACTCAATCCAGGGAGCGCGGATAAATACCAGCTCCACAGGAGTTTCGCTGATGCCTGTAATGGGAGCGTATTGGGTAAAGCTGTCAATCTGCCGCCCGTAAGCGTTGCGCCGCACCGAAAAGTCCATGACCCCCAAATGGGGTTCTTCCCCGATGATTTCCTTCGCCAAAAGGATTTCCCCGGCACAGGTGCCCCATACCGGCATCCCATCTAAGATCCGCTGCCGCAACGGCTCCATGAGTTCAAAGATGTTCAGCAGTTTTGCGATGGTAGTGCTTTCCCCGCCGGGAAGGATCAGCCCGTCCACTGCTTGCAGGGCAGGGAGGGTTTTGACCTCCATTGGGGTAACCCCCTCCAGCTGGGAAAGAGCCTTGATGTGTTCAATTACGGTGCCCTGATAGGACAGCACGCCGATGGTAATGGGTTTCATGTTGGGAAATCGTCCTTTCATATGGATGGCTTGAAGGAAGGTGCAGTTTAGAGTACCGGTCTGGTTTCTCTATCTGACTTTGGGGAAAAATCGCCGGAATTCGAGAAAGCGTTTCGCTTACCAGCCCCGCTCTGCCATCCGGTTTTCGGGAGCAATCTCAGAAAGCTCAATGCCGCGCATGGCTTCGCCCAGTCCTTCGCTGACTTCCGCCAACACATCGGGATCGTTGTAATACGCGGTGGCTTTCACAATAGCACGGGCCATCTTTTCCGGGTTGGAGGATTTGAAGATGCCGCTGCCTACAAAGATGCCTTCGCTGCCCAACTGCATCATCAAAGCAGCGTCGGCAGGGGTGGCGATGCCGCCGGCAGCAAAGTTCACCACCGGCAGTTTTCCGGTTTTGGCTACTTCTACTACCAGATCGTAGGGAGCGCCGTTGTCCTTGGCAAAGGTCATCAGCTCTTCGGCCGGCATATTCTGCAGCCGACGGATGTCCGCCATAACGGTGCGCATGTGCCGTACTGCTTCCACTACGTTGCCGGTGCCGGCTTCGCCCTTGGTA
>DVGY01000105.1 GCA_018712465.1 Candidatus Egerieicola pullicola
GTCAAAACAGATGCAGCCAAAAGCAATCACTCCACCACGGCCTGCCCCCACTGCGGCGCTCCTACCCAAATTACCAGCGCTGGAAAGTGCGAGTATTGCGGTTATATCATCACCACAGGAGAGCATGACTGGGTGCTCAGTGACATCAGTGCGGTGAAAAATTCCACCAATTACGGCACCGGTGGAGTATATTTGGACTGAGTTTGGAAACGAATCTGTTTTGAATTTTAGAAAGGAAGTTGTATATGGGCTTTATTCGCATGGCTACCCAATCCATTGGCACGGTGTTTCAAGATCAACCCGTTGACTACTTTCGGTGTGATGAAATTCCGGAAACGATCCTTCTTCGCCCGGCCACGAAAATTGTCCGGGGCAAAGCGGTCAACAATGCCGGGGAAAACGTGATCTCCAATGGCTCCCTCTTTGATGTAGGGGTCAACCAGTGCGCCATCTTTGTGGAAAACGGACAGGTTCACGACCTCTGCGCTGAACCGGGACAGTACCGCTATGACACCCAGCTGGAACCTTCTATGCTGGGCGGGGGATTGAAAGACCTGGGCCCCAGCTTTAAGTTGATGCTTCAGCGGTTTAAGGCCGGGGGTATGTCTACCAACACCATGAAGATCTTTTATGTGAACCTGAAAGAAATTCAGGGGAATAAGATCGGTATCGGCAACGTGCCTTTCCGGGATTCAGAGTTTGGCTTTACCGTAAAGGTGATGGGGTATGGGGTGTATTCCTATCGAATCACCGATCCCTTGCTGTTTTTTGAAAATGTCACCGGCACCACCTTTGGGGATTACCCTCGCAGCCGCATTGACGAACAGTTAAAGAGTGAATTGCAGATGGCCATGCAGCCTGCCTTGGGGAAGATTGCCGCCATGCACATCAGTTACGATCAGCTGATTAACTACCCCAAAGAGATTGGGGAAGCGGTGAACCAGGAAATGACCCCGGAGTGGCAGGAAAAGCGGGGCATCTCCATTGTCTCCATTGCATTTGCCAGCATTACCGTGGACGAGGAATCCTCTAAGAAGATCGCCCAGTTCCAGGAATCCCGGGTTTACACTAATCCCGGCATGATGGGCGCTCGTCTGGGAGGCGCTCAAGCCAATGCCATGGAAACCGCTGCCGGAAATGCTGCCGGAGCCATGACCGGCTTTTTGGGAATGGGTTTTGCCCAGCAGGCTGGTGGGGCCAATCCGGGACAGATGTATCAAATGGCTCAGCAGCAGGGTGCGGTTCCCCCTTCGGAGCCTGCCGCTCCTGCCGCATCGTCCGGTGAAAAGCCGGCTTCCGGCCAGGAGTGGACCTGTCCTCACTGCCAAGCGGTAAACCACGGCAAATTCTGCACCAACTGCGGAGAGAAAAAGCCGCAGCCCACCGGTTGGATTTGTCCAGAATGCGGAACCGAAAATCAGGGGAATTTCTGCTCTAACTGCGGAATCAAAAAACCGGTGTCTCAAGCTGCCTGTCCGGAATGCGGCTGGAAGCCAGAAGATGGGAAGCTTCCCAAATTCTGCCCCAACTGCGGACATAAACTAGGAACCGAAGAATAATAAAAAGCGCCGCCATCCCAATTCAGAGATGACGGCGTTGTTTTTTGATCTGTTATGCGTTTGCTGCGGCAGCGCAGGGACATTCCCCTTCCAGCATTTTCTGGAAGGTGACCTGCTTGAGCTCCTGCTCCAAGATCTTGGTGATCCGGGCAAATTCGCGACGCATTCGGCAGGTAGCCTCCCGGCCGGCGTTGCAGCCCACTTCGTTGTCCAAGCAGCGGCTGATGTGGCAGTTGCCTTCGATGGTTTGGATTACATCGTACAGGGTGGTCTGGTTGGCGGGGCAGGCGACTTCGTATCCCCCTTTAAATCCCTTGAAGGATTGCACCAGGCCCGCTGCCGCCAGTTTGCGAAGGATCTTCAGCGCAAACCGCAGGGTCACTTCGGTGTCTTCTGAAATAGTTTTGGCATCGCAGCGTTTGCCCTGCTCGTAAAGGTACAGCAGGATCCGCACAGCGTAATCTGCTTCCAATGTGATGTACATCTTTGCTCATCCTGTTCTTTGATTTCGGGTGCAATACAGCTCCGGCTACAGTATACCATATTAGTGGAGATTTTGCAAGGCGGCATACCGGGAAAAAATTCCGTTATTCCGAAAAGACTGCCACCCCTTTTTCGTAAATGGCGCAGGGACGATAGCTTTGTTTGGAGCGGCGCAGGCCCTGGACGCCCAGATCTTCTTCCCGATTCAGATATTGGTATCCTGCTCCGGCTTGCCGGGCAAATTCCCGGACCAACGTGGGGTAAGCGCCGGGAATCCAGGAAAAAGCCTTTTCTACATGGATGACGAAGGTGTTTCCCCCTACCGGTTCTCCCAAGGAAAGTCCCACGACCTGTCCTTCTGCTCGAAGCAGTCCGCCGGTGAGGCCCAAGGAGTCCATTTGGATTAACGCAGTGCGGTCAATTTCCAATTCATCCAACGCGGTGTCTTCTTCCAGTTGTTCCTGGCTGCGGTGCTGTTTCCAAAGGGTCAGCATTTCCAGGCATTCTGTCTTATTTTCTGCTGTAATGGGTTCGTAAGACCAGATGTGTTCCCGGTCAAAGCGATTGATGAGGTTTTTCTTGCTGTGGAGCTTTTTCCCGCTCATTTGCTGCAGTGCGGCAGTTTCATATAGATATTCCCCAAAATCCGGATGGAAGGTACAGCTTACCTGCCCCGGAAACCACTGTTGCAGCAGTTCCCATTGCCGCCGGGAAACTTCTAAGGCCAAGGGGACGCCTTGTGACTGGGCTCGTTGGCGCAGGGCTTGGATGGCGGCCTGTGGACGGCCGGAACCGGGCAGGATGGTGTAGGCAGGGCCTTCACCAGGATAGCACAGAACCAGACAGCCTTCCAAAACAGTCCAGGTATTGTGGTAGTGGAGGGCCCAGAGATAGTTGTTGGCGAAGGTGTATTCACAGCTGGGGTAGGTGTTGGCGGCGTAGTAAGGCGTTAACGTTGCCCGATCCTCCAGCGTGAAGGGATGAAAAACCATAGTATCCTCCTTGATTGGGGAAAGTGTTTGAAGATAGTATACCAATTTTGTGCAGGACTGTCAACGCCAGGAAGTTCTATGCTCTTTTCTTCGCCGAAGGTTTGCAGTCTGGGCAAAAATATGTTATCATAGGGAAAACTCAGCTAGCAAGTCAAAGAAAGGAAGACGTCCTATGATGCAGCAGACGAAAGAAAAGATCCTTCAGTTAAAGCGGGAAAAGGATGTGTGCATTCTGGCTCACAGCTACCAGTCCCAGGAGATTTTGGAGGTGGCGGACATCACCGGGGATTCCTTTGCTTTGAGCAAGGCCGCCATGGAAGTGCCTCAGGAGAATTTGCTGGTGTGCGGGGTGCACTTTATGGCGGAGACCGCCAAAATCCTCTCTCCTCAGAAAAAGGTGTTTTTGGCCCATAAAGGGGCGGGATGTCCCATGGCGGAACAATTTACGCCGGAAGAAATTTTGGCTTACCGCAAAGCAGAGCCGGATCGGGCAGTGGTGGCCTACGTGAATACCACCGCCGCTTTGAAGGCGGTGAGTGATGTCTGCGTCACCAGTTCCAGCGCTGTGGAAATTGTGAAAAAGTTGGATGCTCAGAAAATTCTCTTTATTCCGGATTGCAATTTGGGCAGCTTTGTACAGCAGCAGGTTCCGGAAAAGGACATCAAATTGCTGGACGGCGGATGTCCGGTCCATCGCTCGGTGGAAGCTTGGGAGGTGGAACAAGCCCGCAAAGAGCATCCCGGTGCACAGCTTTTGGTGCATCCGGAGTGCGTCAAAGAAGTGACCAACCAAGCAGACTATGCCGGTTCCACTGCTGGAATTATGAAATATGCGAAGGAAAATCCAGGCATCGAATACATTATCGGCACCGAAATGAGCATCGCCGATCATCTGCAGTATCAGTGTCCCGGCAAGCGGTTCTACCCCTTGTCCAAGAAGCTGATCTGTGCGGATATGAAGCTCACCACCTTAAATGATGTGCTGCTGAGCTTGGAAGGACTGGACACCGACGCTTTTGAAATTGTCATGGAAGAAAAATTAATGGATGCTGCTCGGGTTTCCATTCAGCGGATGATTGAATTAGGAGAATAACCCGGCATTCTTGGAAGAGAAGGGGACATACTATCCTTTGCAGAAAGGAGGGAGAGTATGTATCCTGCTCCCCAAGACAAACAGGCGGTATTGGAAGAGGATCCCCTAGAGGAAATGATGGACGTGGCCAGCGCCACGGAGTGTACCGGCTTAATGCCTACTCCGCCAGCCAATGAAGCGGAAGCGGAGTCCTACACGGAATTATATCCCATTCCCCGGCCGCCGAAACCGCCCCAAAAACACCACCGGTAATGGCCGGTTCTCTCCGGAAAACAGCCCGGGGAGAATACATCTAATTTACGGCTTTAATGATAAACCTAGAAAGGAAGATTTTTGCAATGACTCCAGTTTTGTACATGGTGATTCCATGCTACAATGAGGAAGAAGTATTGCCGGAAACCAGCCGCCGCTTGAACGAAAAGTATGATGCCCTGATTGGCTCCGGGGCTATTTCTCCAGACAGCCGGGTGGTATTTGTCAACGACGGTTCCAAGGACCGAACCTGGGAAATTATTCAATCCCTTCATCAGGAAAATCCGCGGTTTTCCGGCGTGGATCTCACCCGAAACCGGGGACATCAAAATGCGCTGTTGGCGGGCTTAATGACGGTGAAGGATCTCTGCGATGCCGCCATTTCCATGGATGCCGACCTGCAGGACGACATTAACGCCATTGACGAGATGGTGGAAAAGTTTAAGGAAGGCAACGACATTGTTTACGGGGTGCGTTCCAGCCGGGAAACCGACACCTTCTTTAAGCGTACCACCGCCCAGGGCTTTTATAAAGTTATGGATCATCTTGGAGTTAAAACAGTGTATAATCATGCGGATTTCCGCCTGATGAGCCGCCGGGCTTTGGAAGGACTTTCGGAGTATCGGGAGGTGAATCTGTTCTTGCGGGGAATTGTCCCTCTGATCGGCTATAAATCCGATGTGGTGTACTATGAGCGGGCAGAGCGATTTGCCGGGGAAAGCAAATATCCTCTGAAAAAGATGCTGTCTTTTGCTGGGGAAGGGATTACTTCCTTTTCCACGAAGCCAATGAAGATGATTACCTGGCTGGGTGTGACTGTCTTCTTGGTGAGTATTGTCATGCTGATTTGGAGTATTGTAGGCTTCTTCTTGGGAACCACTGAACCGGGCTGGGCTAGCTTGATGGTGTCCATTTGGGCCATTGGCGGGCTGCTGCTGCTGAGTGTGGGAATTGTGGGAGAGTACATCGGTAAGATTTATCTGGAGACGAAACACCGTCCCCGGTTCCGGGTGCGGGAATTCCTTCACGATGCTCCGAAGCAGGATTCTTCGAAATAAAGTGAATTTGCACCGGCGAACAGGGGATGCCCTGCGTTCGCCGGTGTTTTGCGCTACAAGTAGCTGGAGATTCCCAGTGCAGCTGCTCTTGTGTTTTCCATAAAATTATGTTATACTAAACTTGAATATTTTCTGTGCAGAAAGGAGTGGAAGAGAATGGATTCCTCTGCATTTCTTACCTACAAAGGCCGCCCTCTGGTGCGCAGCGGCAAGCAAATCTACTACGGCAATATGTACGAACCTTATGTTGTCATGATGCAGGTGATGGACGAAGAGGCCCAGGGAGACATCACCCGTTCCAAAAAGGTGTTGGTGAAGCTGTTTAACACCAATCCCTCCCTGAATCCCATGGAAGCATTTGAAAAGACTGCGGAAAAGAACGGTTTGTACCAGGCGCTGGACATTGCCAGTGTTTGGTTGGATGCTGCTTTGAAAAAAGCGGGGAAAAAGTAACGGAAAACGCACTCAAAAGGAAGGCGCTTCGCAAAGAAGTTGCCTTCTTTTGGTTTTTGTAATAAACTGAAAGCTCAGAATACGATAAAAGCGAAACTGAACTGTATCACGAATCCATCCGGGAAGTTTGAAATATGAAGTCCATGGAATAGCGAGCATTGGATTTTGGATGGCAAAACGGAGGCGCTTTTTCAAGGTTCGGCCCTTGCAAAACCCGAGGGAGGGTTGTATAATAACAGTGGATTCCGCCTCGATCGACGGGATTGGAAGAATGTTTGAGATGAATCAGGAAAGGTTGTGTTTCCAATGAAACCCTTTATCGTTGAAACCAGCGCCCGTCACGTCCATGTGACGAAGGAAGATCTCGCGACTTTGTTCGGCCCCGATGCCGTTCTGCACAACAAAAAAGACCTGTCTCAGCCTGGTCAGTTCGCCTGCACCGAAAAGGTGAAGGTGGTAGGCCCCAAAGGCGAAATGATGTGCAGCATCCTGGGCCCGGAACGCAGTGCCAGCCAAGTAGAGCTGTCCCTCACCGAAGCTCGGAAACTGGGCCTCACCGCCATGATTCGGGAAAGCGGAGATCTGGCCGGAACCAGTGGATGTAAATTGGTGGGCCCCGCTGGAGAAGTGGAACTGAAGGAAGGCGTGATCGCCGCCAAGCGCCACATCCATATGACTCCCGAAGACGCCAAGGAATACGGTGTGGAAAACGGTCAGATTGTCAGTGTGAAGGTTTCTACCCCCGAACGCAGCTTGATCTTCGGTGATACCGTAGTGCGGGTGAGCACCAAGTATGCTCTGGCTATGCACATTGATACCGATGAAGCCAACGCTGCCGGATGCAGCGGCAATGTAATGGGAGAAATTGTGTAAGTTACACAAGCCTGTTTTATCAAGAAAGCGGAACTTTCTTCGCAACGGAGAAGGTTCTGTTTTCTTTTGTCCAGTTGAAAAAAGTGGTTGACTTTTAAAATTTTTGCCGCTATAATTCTTAGTGCGCTAATCATTAGCAAGCTAAATATTTATTTGGAGAGGGGGAAATCTATGGATCCCGATTCCAGTGTGGGCGCCCAGGTAGGGCGGTTGCAACACCTGATCTGGCGGCGGATGGAAGCTTCCGCTTCTGCTTGCGGTATCAGCGGGGCACAGGGGCAGATTTTGCTGTTTATCCTGCGCAATCCCACGGTGTACCAAAAGGATTTGGAAAAGACCTTTCACCTGCGTCCTTCCACTGCCACCGGCTTGTTGAAGCGAATGGAGAAAAACGGCTTAATTTGCCGGGAAAATTGCAAGGAAGATGCTCGTCTAAAGCAGTTGATTCCCACTCAACGAGGCCGGGAGCTTTACAGCCAGGTGCACCAGGAAACGGAACGGACCGAAGCTCTTCTCACCAAGGGGATTTCCTCGGAAGAGATGGAAACTTTCTTCCGGGTCATTACCAAAATGCAGCAAAATTTGGTCAGCGATTGCTGCAAATCAAACCAACCTAAAAGCGAAAACGAAGGAGGATGAAATCTTGATTAAAAAATTAGCCAGAAGTCTCCGGGAATTTAAAAAGGACTCCATCCTTTCGCCGGTCTTCGTGTCGTTGGAAGTTTTGATGGAAGTGCTGATTCCCATGTTGATGGCCTCCATCATTGACAACGGCATCGACAACGGTTCCGGCGGGGATCTGGGTTACATCTGGAAGATGGGCATCGTGCTGGTGGTGGCTTCCATCCTGTCCCTGATTTTCGGCGTTCTTTCCGGACGGTTTGCCGCAAAGGCCAGCGCCGGGTTCGCCAAGAATCTGCGCAAGGATATGTTTGCCCGGATTCAACAGTATTCTTTTACCAACATCGACAAATTTTCCAATGCCAGCTTGGTTACCCGTTTGACCACCGACATCACCAACGTTCAGATGGCGTTTATGATGATTGTCCGGGTGGCGGTTCGTGGTCCCATTATGCTGATTTTTGCGGTGATCTTTTCCATTCAGCTGAATGCGGAATTGAGCTTGATTTACTTGGTGGCCATTCCGGTGCTGGGCACCGGCCTGTTCTGGATTGCCTGGAAAGCGCATCCCCGTTTTGAAAAGGTGTTCCGCAGCTACGACAGTTTGAACCGTGTGGTGCAGGAAAACGTCACCGCTATGCGGGTGGTTAAGGCTTATGTCCGGGAAGATCATGAAAATAAGAAATTCCACCGGATTTCCGACCGGGTGTACAATCTGTTTGTATCGGCGGAAAAGCTGGTGTGCATGAACACTCCCTTGATGATGTTTGCTATGTACACCTGCATCACCCTGATCTGCCTGCTGGGCGGTCAACAGATCATTGCCGGGGATTTCACCACCGGCCAGCTCCTCAGCCAGATGACCTATGCTACCCAGATCCTGTCCAGTTTGATGATGCTGTCCATGGTGTTTGTCATGATTATCATGGCCCGCACCAGCGCAGAGCGGATTGTGGAAGTGCTGGACGAAGAAAGCGCTTTGAAAGATCCTGCCGATCCGGTGGAAGTGGTGCCCAACGGTTCCATTGACTTCAACCACGTCAATTTCAGCTATATCAGCGATAAGGAAAAATTGGCTTTGGCTGAGGTGGATCTCCACATCAAATCCGGTGAAACCATCGGCATCATCGGCGGCACCGGCAGTGCTAAATCTACCTTGGTGCAGTTGATTCCCCGCCTTTACGACGTCACCGAAGGCAGTGTGCTGGTAGGAGGCATTGATGTGCGGCAGTACGGCCTGGAAGCCTTGCGCAAACAGGTGGCTATGGTGCTGCAAAAGAACGTGCTGTTTGCCGGTTCCATCAAAGACAACCTGCGCTGGGGCAAGCCGGACGCTACCGATGAGGAAATTGTTCATGCTTGTCAACTGGCTCAGGCCGACGAGTTTATTCAGGGCTTCCCGGATGGCTACGATACCCACATTGAACAGGGAGGCAGCAACGTTTCCGGCGGCCAGAAACAGCGTCTGTGTATTGCCCGGGCTCTGCTGGCTCATCCGAAAATTTTGATTTTGGACGACTCCACCAGCGCAGTGGATACCCGTACCGACGCTTTGATCCGCAAGGCCTTTGCTGAGGAAATTCCCGGCACCACCAAGCTGATCATTGCTCAGCGGATCAACTCGGTGGAAAATGCCGACCGAGTGATTGTGCTGGACAACGGACGGGTAGACGCCTTTGACACTCCGGCTAATCTGTTGAAGACCAACAAGATTTACCGGGAAGTTTATGAATCCCAAGGAGGAAAGGGGGCGGAGGAACATGAGTAAAGCTCCAAAGAAAAAAGGGGCAGAAAGCCCCATGAAAACCGCACTCCGGCTGATGAAATACGTCAGCGGGACCTATCGGATTCAGTTCATCATTGTGCTTCTTTCCATTATCATCAGTTCTGTCTGCGGTATGGCAGGCCCGCTGTTTTTGGGGTATCTCATTGACAGCGTCATTACTCCTCTGGCTCAGCAGCAATCCCCCGACCTTACCATCCTGTTCCAGTCCATTATTCTGATGCTGGTGATCTACTATATCGGTGTGGCTACCTCCTTTGTGTACAACCGATTGATGGTCAACATCGGTCAGGGCGTGCTCAAACGGGTTCGGGATGAAATGTTTGAACATATGCAGACTCTGCCCATCTCTTATTTTGATACCCATGCCCGTGGGGAAATTATGAGTCTGTACACCAATGACACCGATACCCTTCGGCAGATGATCAGTATTGCCATTCCTCAGGTGTTGGCTGCCAGCATCAGCGTCATCACTACCTTTATCGCCATGCTTACCATCAGCCTGCCTTTGTCTTTGCTGGCTGTGGTTATGGTGGTTGTAATGCTGCTGCTTACCAAGTATATTGCAGGCCGAAGCGGCAGATTCTTCGTGTCTCAACAGCAGGACCTGGGTACTTTGGACGGCTTTGTGGAAGAAATGATGGCCGGCCAGAAGGTCGTTAAGGTGTTCTGTCACGAAGAAGCCGCAGAAGACGATTTTGAACAGATCAACGGCAAGCTTTGCGACAGCGCTACCAAAGCAAACTACTACTCCAACATCATCATGCCGGTAATCAACAACTTGGGTTACCTGCTGTATGTGTTGGCGGCGGTGATCGGCGGGGCCATGTCCATCAGCGGCCTTACCGCATTGAGCTTGGGCAATCTGGCCAGCTTCTTGCAGTACACCCGCAGCTTCACCCAGCCCTTTGGTCAGATCAGCCAGCAGGCCAACGCTGTGATTATGGCTTTGGCCGGTGCGGAACGGATCTTCCGGATGATGGACGAAACTCCTGAAGTGGATGAAGGTTACGTCACTTTGGTCAACGCTCAAATCGACGAAAACGGCAATATCACCGAAGTTCCTCAGCGCACCGGAACCTGGGCTTGGCGTCATCCCCACAAAGCCGACGGCAGTGTTACCTACAGCAAGCTCACCGGCGATGTGCGGTTCTTTGACATGAGCTTTGGCTATAATCCCAATCATCTGGTACTGCACAACATCGACCTTTACGCCAAACCGGGACAGAAGATTGCTTTCGTAGGCTCTACCGGCGCCGGGAAAACTACCATCACCAATCTGATTAACCGGTTTTATACCATTGCCGACGGCAAGATTCGTTATGACAACATTAACATCAACAAAATCTGCCTGAAGGATCTCCGCCGCAGTTTGGGCATGGTGCTCCAGGACACCCACCTGTTTACCGGTTCTATCCGGGAAAACATCCGCTACGGTCGTTTGGACGCCACCGATGAGGATGTGATTGCCGCAGCCAAGCTGGCCAATGCCGACCAGTTTATTACCCGTCTGCCTATGGGTTATGAGACCATCCTTTCTGACGATGGACAACAGCTCAGCCAAGGCCAGCGTCAGCTTTTGGCCATTGCCCGTGCCGCCATTGCCGACCCGCCGGTGCTGATTTTGGACGAAGCCACTTCCTCCATCGACACCCGTACCGAAGCTTTGGTGCAGCAGGGTATGGACGAATTGATGAAGGGACGGACCGTATTTGTGATTGCTCACCGGCTTTCCACCATCCGCAACTCCGATGCTATTATGGTGTTGGATCACGGACGGATCATCGAACGGGGCGACCACGAACAGCTCTTGGCGCAAAAGGGCACCTACTATCAACTGTATACCGGAGCTTTGGAATTGGATTAAATTACAAGCTTCGTAACAAAGAGCGTTTCCTGTGTTTGCAGGGGGCGCTTTTTGCTTTGCGCTCACGTCTTGAATCCGGCTTGTCAAGCCGGTTTACACTTCCAGATCGTTATTTTTCCATAGAGAAAATCTTTGCTGCATCCACAAAAGAACGACTTTAAAAGGGGGCTGCTTGATTTCTAAAATTTGCTATTTTTTGCCATAAATCTCATTTGCATCTGAAAAATAATAAAATAATGACAGAAAATGCAAAGGAAATGACAGTCTGCAACAGCCTGTTACAATTTGTATCCCAACCTGCACAAAAGCTAAATTGGGAAATCGGGCAGTTTCCATAAACCGTGCCAAATCGTTGTTTTGCCATTGAAACCATAAAATAGGTATGGTAGAATGAAGCCATAGTTTCCGGAAGTGCCCTCCGGGAATTCCTTATTTTTGAAAGAAAGTGCGAGGTCTCCGCCATGGTTTTTTCCAGTATGCTATTTGTGTTTTTGTTCCTGGTGCTGAATCTGCTGACCATTCGATTTTGCCGCACCACCAAGGCGCAAAACGTTGCACTGCTGATCTTTTCGCTAGTGTTCTACGGTTGGGGAGGCCCCCGATTTTTATTGCTGCTGATGGGGATGGTATTCATTTGTTGGCTGGGCGCTCGGTTGTTGGACAGCGCCCCCAACCAAAAGCGGCGGAAATTCTTTTTGGTTCTGACCTTGATTTTGTCGTTGGGGTTGCTGGTGTTTTTCAAGTACACCGGTTTTATCTGCGAAAACCTGCAATTCCTCACCGGTTTTCCCACCATCATTCCCCAAATCGTCCTGCCCATCGGCATATCCTTCTACACCTTCCAATTAATCAGCTATGTGATTGATGTGTACCGGGGCGAAGTACGGGCCCAGAAGAAATATTGGATGCTTTTGCTTTATGCCGGGCTGTTCCATCAATGCGTGGCCGGTCCCATTATCCGGTATAAGGATGTGAACGACGAAATCCTGCACCGGCGCATCCGTTCCAGTGAAGTCAGCCGGGGCATTACTCGGTTTTGCATCGGCTTGGCCAAAAAAGCGGTGTTGGCCAACTCCTGCGCCGCTTTGGCGGACAGCCTGCTGCCCCTGGACAATCTCCAGACGCTGCAAACCACCCCTTCGGCCGGACTGCTGCTGGGCGGACTGTGCTATATGTTCCAGATTTATCTGGACTTTTCCGCCTATTCCGATATGGCCATCGGCATGGGACTGATGAGCGGATTCCACTACAAAGAAAACTTCAACTATCCCTACATCGCTGATTCCGTCACCGAATTTTGGCGGCGGTGGCACATTTCGTTGAGCAGTTTCTTCCGGGATTATGTGTACATTCCCCTGGGAGGCAACCGCAGAGGACTGCCCCGGCAGATTTTTAATTTGTTCGTGGTCTGGCTGCTCACCGGCGTTTGGCACGGCGCTAGCTGGAACTACATCCTGTGGGGATTGTACTTCTTTGTGTTCTTGGTGCTGGAAAAGCTGTTCTGGCTGAAAAGCCCCCTGCACCGCTGCAAACCCATTAACCATATTCTTTTGTTGATTGTGGTATATTTCAGTTGGCTGTTGTTCCGTTTCACCGATCTGGGAATGCTGGGCACGGTGCTGCAAGGAATCTTCGGCGGTACCGGAGCTGGTTTCACCAGCCCGGCTGTGGAACTGAATTGGTTGAACAACTGCTTCTTCCTGATCTTCTGCGCCATTGCCTGCACTCCCATTGGCAGTTACCTTCACCGGTTGTTCCAATACCAAGGCGGCCGGCATCCGGTGATTGCAAAGGGTTTGGCGGTATTTGATGTGCTGCTTCCGGCAGGCCTTCTGATACTTTCCGCTATGGCTTTGGTGGGAGACAGCTACAATCCCTTCCTGTATTTCCAGTTCTAAGCATGGACGAGGTAATGTAAGATGAAACAACAAACTGCAAAAAGGAAACCGGCACTGCTTCGCAAAAAGGTGGATTTTTGGAAGCGGGTGGTGTTTTTCCTCACCATGATAATCTTCTTTGTGGTAGGGCTGCTGTGGTTTTTCCGCCCTGCTACCTCGGATCTGGAAAAACGGGAATTGACCAAATTTCCCGCCTTTACCCCGGCATCCTTCTGGGACGGCAGCTATTTTTCCCAGGTAGACACCTGGTATGCCGATACCTATCCCTGGCGGGAAGGTTTGATGACCGCCAACACCTATTTCAAAGGCCTTTACGGCATCCAAACCGAGCAGATGTTTGGTCAGCACCAGGTGGCGGAGGAAATTCCGGACACCACCTCCAGCAACACCTCCCGGGCGGAATTGGAGGAAACCGCACAGCCGGTGCCGCCTGCCACCACAGTGGACGGAGCCATTCAGGCGCCGCCGGAATCCGCCGGCAGCGTGTACCTTTCCGGAGACCGGGCGTATAGTCTGTACTACTTCGGCCAGGAAAATTCTGACCGCTATGCCGCTATCCTCAACGCCTATTACGACAACATCAAAGCGGCCAGCCCCAGTTCCAATGTGTATTCCATTTTGGCGCCTTTGGCGTACGGCATCGACTTTTCCGATGAAGTGCTGGATGAGATGAACTGGAGCCATGAAGATGCCGCCATTGACTATCTGTTCTCTCGGATGGACGGGGGCATTGTGAAGGTGGATCCCTTCGACACCCTGCGCAGCCATCAGGATGAATACCTTTATTTCCGCACTGACCATCACTGGACTGCTCTGGGAGCGTACTACACCTACACCGATTTCTGCCAGGCAAAGGGCATTGCCTCTCACAATCTGAACAGCTTTAACACCCTGACCTTCGACAACTTCCTGGGCACCATGTATGCCAGCAGCAACCAGGCTCCTTCCTTGGCGGCAAATCCGGATACCGTGATTGCCTATGAACCCAACGGAGTAAAGACACTCACCGCGCACCAGGCCGACGGCACGGTGCTGGAAAACTACCGCATCATTGCCGACGTCTCCACCTGGAACAGCAGCTCCAAATATAACTGTTTCATTGCGGGAGATCAGCCTTATGAAGAAATTCATAATCCTGCCATTACTGACGGCAGTTCCGCCGTGGTGGTGAAGGATTCCTACGGCAACGCCTTTGTGCCCTTCCTGGTGGACCATTATCAGGATGTCTACGTCATTGATTTCCGCTACTATAGCGGCAGTATCAGCCAGTTTGTAGCTCAAAACCAAATTGACGATGTGGTCTTCTTAAACAACCTCAATGCCACCGGCGCCAAGAACCTGTTGGATTCTTTGCAGCGGTGCCTGTAATCTGAAAATTTCCCTCTCTGGTTTTCCAGGGAGGGATTTTTGCTTTTGTCGGTTGTTTTTCTTGACATTTTGTGGAAGGGCAGCTATACTTATATATAGATGTTCTATATATAAAGGAGGACGATAGAAATGAAGAAGCTGACCTTCAATCCTTTGGAAATGATGCTGCTCCACCTGCTCCAAGAAAAGCCTCGATACGGTTACGAGATGATGGAGCAGATCAAAAAATGTTCCGGGGATACCTTTCTGCTTCAAGCCGGCACCTTGTACCCGGTGCTTCACGGTTTGGAAGCTAAGGGCTGCATTACTTCTCAGGAACAGGTAGTGGAGCAGGGAAGGGCCCGGCGGTTTTACTCCATCACCCAAACCGGACTCAAGCAGCTGGCTCTGCAAAAAAACCAGTGGGAAGCCTTTCGCCGCGCCGTGGAACGGACTATGGAGGAATGAGAGATGAAACGGATTCAAGAATATCTTGAAAAGGTGTTGACACAGGTCCGAGTGAAGAAGATTCGTCCCATCCTGGGTCGGGAATTGGAGGATCACCTTCTGTTGCAAACCCGGGACTATCAAACCCAGGGCATGGAGGAAGAACAAGCCCAGCAGCAGGCCATTGCCGATATGGGAGACCCGGTGATGCTGGGAAAGCAGTTGGACGGGGTGCACCGTCCTTTGTGGGACATCCCCATGCTGGTATACGCTTTGTTGGTGGTGGCTTTGGGACTGGTGATTCAATTTTTGTTGCCGGTATGGCAGTCTACTTCGGTGCCCAACAATTTGAATTTTCCAAAGGCCTTGATTGGACTGGGCGGAGGACTGGTAGGCTTTTGGCTGGCCAGCCGGTTTCGGTATGGGGTGCTGTTTGCCCAGCCCAAAAAGCTGTATCTGGTGTCTTCTTTGATTGCTTTGGGGATGGTGGCGGTTCTGTTTCCCACCGGGGAGCTGCCCTATGCCGGTTGGTCTTATTGGCCCTATACCATTTATTTTGGAGATCTCACTCCGCTGTTTCTCCTTCCCGCTTTGCTTTGGATCTACTCCCACCCCTGCTCTTCCCGGAAAGGGCTGTTGCTGCGCCAGCTCTATCTGCTGCCCACCCTGATCTTTTCCATGTTTTACTGCAACTTTGAAGCGTTTCTTTGCTGTTTGGGGGTGGCCTGGGTGTTGTATCTGCGGGCAGCCACGAAATTTTATACCGGTTCCCGCCGGGCGTCACTGTGGTGCATTGGAATTTTGGTGCCGTGCTTGGTAATAATTGCGGGATATTGGAATTTTTTACATGGAAGCTATAGCTTCCTTTCTCCCATGCTTAAACGGTTTATGGGAGTTTTGCCGGGGGAGGAAGTGACATGGTATTTGGCCAGTGGCAAAATACTATCCGCTGTTGCATGCAATGCGCCGGTAATTGCTTTGGTATTATTTTTAATTTTAACGGGATTTTTTGCCTATCTCTTTTGGCATGCTTGCTGCAGGTCAAATCAAGGCGGGAAATTTTTAGGATTATCTTGTTCGCTGTACCTGGGCTTTTCCTTCTTTGTGGCGGTGTTCGGGGAATTGGGTTTGACCCATGTTGTGAATGGGAGATATCCATTCATAGATTTAGATAATCCGTTGTACTTGGTGGTAAATGGTTTGTTGCTGGGATTGTTATATTCCACTTACCGCAATCAGCGGCTATTTGCGGAATCCGGACAAAAAGGAATAATAGAGCATTCATCGTATTAAAAGGGAGGTATTTCAATGAAAAAACTCATTTCCATAATAACGGCATTGGTTATAGCAATTTCTTTTTCATGCTCTATAGTGGGTGCAAAAGAAGTTGCTACTAAAACATCGGTCTTACAAAATAAAATTGACGAGGTTCCGGACGATGTGATTCACATTGAGTTTAATCCTAATGCACGAGTAGATACATCTGGAAATTTTACATTTGAATTTGTAGATCAAGTGCCGTCAGATTACTTTCTTCTTGATTCTACTTCAATGCGAATTTATTTCACTGCATCCAGCACAGTAGCAGGTGATGATTTTACTATTACCTTGTACGAATGTGCACAAACAGTTGACAATATGGGTGGATTACCTCTTTTTAAAGAAATAAAGTCGTACGATATTTATGCAAATGGAGTGCGTCAATCTCGGCAATTTACAGGATTAAGTACAAATCGATATTATTATTTTGTATTAGAACAGAAGGGATGGCCTTGGAATAATGGAACGATTAGCGGCTCCGGAAATGTTACTCACGTGAGAGGCGTTCACGATTATTATGTGGGTTTTTAATTTCTAATTACCTTGTGCAGACAAATCCCTTCCGATATGCTATACTGTAGAAAACACAACTCGGAAGGAGAAACTGTAATGAGCTTTTATTTCGGCGTGGATTACTATCCCGAGCACTGGCCACAGGAGCGTTGGGAGACTGACGCCGCCCTGATGGAGCAGCTTGGCATCCAGGTCGTTCGCATGGGAGAATTTTCCTGGACCAAGATGGAGCCCAAAGAAGGGGAATTTCACTTTGAATGGCTGGACCAGGCCATCAACACTTTAGCCGCCCACGGCATCCAGACGGTGTTGGGCACCCCGACTGCAGCGCCTCCCGCCTGGATGGTGCGTCAAGATCCGGACATCCTGCCCATGGATTCCCACGGACTGCGCCGAGAATTCGGGGGACGGCATCACGACTGCCAATCCAACCACCATTACCGCCAGCACGTCCGGCGGCTGGTCACCGCTATGGCGGCCCGGTTTGGCCACCACCCCCATGTGGTGGGCTGGCAGGTGGACAATGAACTGGGCAACAGCCACGGGGACTTTTGCTACTGCCCTCACTGTGAGGCAGCCTTTCGCCGTTGGCTGCAGCAGAAGTATGGCAGTATTCAAGAGTTGAACCGGGCTTGGGGCACTGCCTTTTGGAGTCAGG
>DVGY01000106.1 GCA_018712465.1 Candidatus Egerieicola pullicola
ACTGCGGAATCTGGAACGGCAGCTGAAGGTGGGATTGGAGGTCAATAAAGTCACCGTTCGTCCCAAGTATCGTCCCGATCTTTTGACCGCCGATTATTTCGAGGAACTGAAAGCCATTTTAAAGAGCCGCACCGGTATCATCAATGGTTACTTCGACCAGGCCATTGTAACCTACCAGGATCGGGTTCTGATCATTGAGTTGCAGCACGGAGGTTTAAAACTACTGCGCGCTGCTAAAGTGGATGAGATGATCCGAGAAATTTTGCAGGACGAGTTTTCGGTGGAAGTGCAGGTGCAGTTTACTGGCATTACCCAGCTGGATGCGAAACCTCAGCCTCAGCCGGACTTTGTGCCGTTTCCAGATGTGCCGCCGCCGATGGAAGACATTCCCTTTGATCCCGGAATGCCTCCGCCGCCCATGGACAGCCAGCCCTATTCTCCCGCGCCCGTTTCTAAACCAAAACCCAAACGGGGAAAAACCTCTTCGGTGTTGAATGTGTTGGACCTGCTGCCGGTCCATGCCAAAAATGGCAAGACCCTGATTGGAAAACCGGTAACTCAGCGGCCCATAGAGTTGAGAAGTATTAACAATGAAACCTCCGGTGCAGTTACCGTTTGGGGGGATATTTTTGCGGCGGAAGACCGGATGTCCCGTACCGGGAAATTGGTGATCTATACCCTCCAAATCACCGACTACACCAGCAGTGTAATCTTAAAAATTTTAGCTGACGTCTCCAAGCGGGAAGCTTATGACAGCCTGAAGCCGGGTGTCAGTGTGCTGGTTACCGGGGAAGCAGGGTACGACAAATACGACAAAGAAGTGAATATCCGCCCCACCGACATTACTGTTTTTACCCGGGAAATCCCTATGGACGAGGAACCGGAAAAGCGGGTGGAGCTGCATATGCACACCAACATTTCCGCTATGGACGGCATGACCCCTGCTTCCAAGCTGATTCGACGTGCCCATGATTGGGGACATCGGGCAGTGGCCATCACCGACCATGGGGTGGTGCAGGCATTCCCGGAAGCCATGAACACCTTGGATGACATCCGCAAAGAGGACCCGGATTTTAAGGTGATTTATGGGGTGGAATCCTATTTCCTCAACGATGACGATATTGTGGAGGGAAAGGGAAGCGACGGCGCCATCACTGTAGGAGATTCCGATCGTCCCATTGAAGGACGGTATGTGGTGTTTGACCTGGAAACCACCGGCTTAAACCGGCAAAGTGACCGGATCATTGAAATCGGCGCTGTACTGGTGGAAAACGGGGAGATTTTGGAGGAGTTTGACACCTACGTCAATCCCCAGCGCTCCCTGCCGGAAAAAATCACCGACCTCACCGGTATTGAGGAGAGTATGCTCACCGATGCGCCGTTGGAAGAAGAAGCCTTGGAGGAATTTTTCAAGTTCTGCGGGGAGGATCCGATCTTCATTGCCCACAACGCCCCCTTCGACGTGGGGTTTTTGGAAGCGGCTGCAGCCCGTCAGGGCAGGGAGCTGCACTGTACTTATTTGGATACGGTGCCCCTTTGCCGAAAACTGCTGCCGAAACTTCGCCGGGTGAAGCTGAATCTGGTGGCAGAACACCTGAAGTTAGGCCCCTTCCAGCACCATCGGGGCAGTGAGGATGCCATGATTCTGGCGGAAATTTGGCTGAAGCTAAGCAAAATGCTGGTGGAACAGCACCACCTTTCCAAATTCAGCGAAATCACTCCCGCTTTTCGGGAAACAGAGCAGCTGCCTTATGAAGAGCAGCTCAAAAAACTCCGCCCCTACCACCAGATTATCCTGGTGCAGAACAGTGTTGGCCTAAAAAACCTCTATCGCCTCATCAGCTTTTCCCACCTGAATTATTTTTACAAAAAGCCTAGAATCCCAAAATCGGTACTGAACCAGTACCGGGAAGGACTGTTGCTGGGCAGTGCCTGTGAAGCCGGGGAGCTGTATCAAGCTATCGTCAGCGGTTTGCCTTGGGAAAAACTGCTGGAAATCGCTTCCTACTATGACTATTTGGAGATCCAGCCGGTAGGGAACAATGCTTATCTGGTGCGCACCGGACGAGTGGAAAACGAAGATGTGATTCGGGACTACAACCGCACTGTGGTGAATTTGGGCAAAGCCTTGAATAAGCCGGTGGTGGCAACCTGTGACGTTCATTTTTTGGATCCCTCCGATGCCATTTTCCGAGAAATCCTTATGACCGGGCAAGGCTTTGACGATGCCGCTTATCAGCCGCCCCTCTACCTCCACACGACTCGGGAGATGCTGGATGAATTTGCGTATCTGGGAGAAGAAACTGCCCGGCAGGTTGTGATTGAGAATCCCAATAAGATTGCCGACATGATTTCTCCCGATGTGCGACCCATTCCCAAAGGCACCTATCCGCCCTCCATTCCCGGCAGTGAGGAGCAGCTTCAGGAAATCACCTGGAGTCATGCCAAAGAGCTGTACGGCGATCCGCTGCCGGAGATCGTGCAGAAACGATTGGAAACCGAGCTGAACAGCATCATCAAAAACGGATTTGCAGTGCTTTACATGATCGCTCAAAAGCTGGTGCAAAAGTCGGTGGAGGATGGCTATCAGGTAGGCAGCCGGGGAAGTGTCGGTTCTTCCTTGGTGGCCAGTATGTCCGGCATTTCAGAAGTAAATCCGCTGCCGCCCCATTACCGCTGCCCCAACTGCAAACACAGTGAATTTATCACCGACGGCAGTGTGGGTTCCGGATTTGATCTTCCGGATAAAAATTGTCCTAACTGCGGAACCAAAATGAAAGGAGACGGGCACAACATCCCCTTTGAAACTTTCTTGGGCTTTAAAGGAGACAAATCCCCCGATATTGACTTAAATTTTGCCGATGAATACCAGTCTCGTTCTCACCGCTACACCGAAACCTTGTTCGGTAAGGATCACGTGTTTAAGGCCGGCACCATCTCTTCGCTTCAGGATAAAACCGCTTACGGTTATGTGAAAAAGTACCTGGAAGAGAAGGGTATGGTGGTAAGCCGGGCGGAAGAAAACCGGCTGACCATTGGCTGTACCGGGGTGAAGCGCACCACCGGCCAGCATCCCGGCGGCATGGTGGTTGTGCCCAACGACTACGAAGTTTACGACTTTACCCCCGTGCAGCATCCCGCGGATAAGGCAGACAGCGACAACATTACCACCCACTTCGACTTCCATTCTCTCCATGACACAATCTTAAAGCTGGACCAACTGGGCCACGTAGGTCCTACCCACTATAAGCATTTGGAGGATTTGACCCACACCAGCGTGCTGGATGTGCCCATGAATGATCCCCGGGTGTACAGTCTGCTCACCTCCACCAAGGAATTGGGAGTGACGCCGGAGGAAATCTTCTCCGAGACCGGCACCTTCGCCCTGCCGGAATTGGGCACTCCCTTTGTGCGGCAGATGCTGATTGACGCCCAGCCCAAAACCTTCAACGACCTGTTGCAGATTTCCGGCTTGTCTCACGGCACCGACGTGTGGCTGGGCAATGCCCAGGAGCTCATCAAAAACGGTACCTGCACCATCTCTGAGGTCATCGGTACTCGAGACAGTATTATGACCTATCTGATTCAGAAGGGCTTGGAACCGGATATGGCTTTTAAGATTATGGAAATCACCCGGAAAGGCAAAGCGAAAAAGCTGCTTACCGAAGAGCATATCAAAGCCATGAAGGACCATGGGGTAGAGGACTGGTACATTGACAGCTGTATGAAGATCAAGTACATGTTCCCCAAAGCTCACGCCGCTGCTTACGATATTTCCGCCATTCGGCTGGGATGGTATAAGATCTACTATCCCTTGGAGTTTTACGCCTCCTATTTTACAGTGCGAAACGGGGATTTCGATGTGGAAAACGCGGTAAAAGGCAAGGAAGCCATCCGTTTCCGACTTCAGCAGCTGATGGCCAAGGGCAACGAACGCAGCGTCAAGGAAGAAGATGAATTTAACACCAGTCTTCTCATCAACGAGATGCTTTGCCGGGGCTTTTCCTTCCTGCCGGTGGACCTGTATAAATCCCACGCCACCAAGTATCAGATTGAAGACGGCAAAATCCGCCTTCCCTTTGCTGCGGTAAAGGGTATTGGGGAAGCTGCTGCTAAAAACCTTTACGAAGCGGGAAAACAGGGGAAATATATCTCGGTGGACGATGTCACTCGCCGCAGCGGGGTGTCCAAATCGGTGATTGAACTGCTGGATCAGTTGGGCACTTTCCAAGGCATGCCGAAAACCAGTCAGATGACCCTTTTTTCCTTCTAACTCCGAAACTGATATTTCCGTCTTTCTGTTTTTTCAGAGAGACGGATTTTTTTGCAGAAAAGAGGAATTTCTTCCCTTTACTTGACAGAAAAGGGCAAATTTTTTATACTGGTTTTAGAAGTAAAATGAACCAGTCCAGATTCTTTTTGTCTGGAAAAAACAGGAGAAAGGAGCTATAAAAGAATGAAACGGCTCAAAAAATTGGGGGCGCTGCTGGCGGTTTTGGCGCTGATTTTTGCCATGGCCGCTGTGCCGGTGTCGGCAGCCAGCGGGGAGCGGGACGGCGTGAAGGTTACCGCAACCGCCAACCAGCGGGAGTACCTCAGTGACAGCAAAATTATGATGACTTTGGTGGCGGAAAATACCAACGACAAAACCGTCTCCAATCTGGAACTCACCAATCCGGTTCCTCGAGGTTACCGTTTGTCGGAGGACACCCAAAGCAGTATGCAGGTAGAGCAGCTTCGAGCCGGGGAAGCGGTGGCGCTAAAAACGGTGTACGAAGCCATTGATCCCCAGGCGGAGCCCACCTCTCAGTCTGCTGCCTCGCAACCGGTTCTGGAATGGCCGGAACTGATTGCCATTGCAGTGGCGGTGCTGCTGCTGGCCTTGAGCATTACCGTGTTGGTGCTGGCGATTCGGAAAAAACAGGAAAAGAAATTGGTAGCTATCCTGCTCAGCGTGGTAATGTTTGCCTTGGTGCTGCCCATCGGGGATTTGATTTTGTCGGTGCGGCGCAGCTACACCGAGATTTCTCTGGAACAAACCGTCAATGTGGAAGATGCCCAGATGGCTCTTTCCTCTAAAGTACGGTACGGGGAAATCGCCAGCCAGCGGGATAATTTAGTGGTGGATAAAACCGGCATGGTGTATGATGCCTCCCGGGATATCTATCTTTTTTCTCAGCATATCACCGGTCTGAAAGGCACCATGAATTATCCGGAATCGGTGACGGAAGCCATGTGCACCGTGCTGGATATTAACGGCAATAAGCTCTTTTCCCAGGAAATTACCCCGGCAGAAGAGTGGTCGGTGCCGGATATGCCTCTGGTTGTAGGGGTCAATGAGATTCAGGTGACGGTGACCTATGAGGACGGCCAAACCGAAGAATCTATCACTACCGTCAACAATATCAACGAAGAAAACATGGAAAACCTGGAGGTAGACCGGGGCGATGACGATGAAGACGGCGTGTTAAATTTCCTGGAAGAGATGTACCACACCGACCCTCAAAATCCCGACACCGATGGGGACGGCCTTACCGATTATGAGGAAATGGCAGTGACCGGTACCGATCCCACTTTAGCTGACACCGATGGAAACGGCACTTCTGATGGAGAAGAGGATTTGGACGGAGATGGACTGACCAACTTCCAGGAACTCCATGAATATAATACCAATCCTATTGCTATTGACAGCGACGGAGATGGGATCTCCGACGGGGAAGAGGTCAACACCTATCACACCGATCCCAACAACACTAACACCGATGGGGACGGCCGGGATGATAACTGGGAAGTGATGAATGGCTACGATCCTACCACTCCTCAGGATTCTTTCCCCACTGCAACGGATTCCACCACAGCCCCGGAAGGCAGTTCTGCCACCTCGGATGGGGAAGTCCAGATCTCTACTGCTCCGGAAGACAGCGGTATTGGAGAGTCCACTCCCGGTTATATCGGCAGTGAACCGGTTCAGCTGGAAGTGGAAGAAGGCCATACCGCCGATCTGACCCTTTCCTATGACTCTTCCCAACTGGAAGAAGGGGAAACCCCCACCATGTATTTTTATAACGAAGAAACCCAGTGCTTGGAGCCGGTGGAAGGGGCTACCGTATCTGAAGGCACCGTTACCGGCACGGTTACCCAGTCCGGAATCTATGTGCTGCTCAATCATCGGTTGGTGGAGGATGTATGGAACAATGACATCATTCGTCCCAGTCAGTATCAGGAAGGCGCCATTGATGTGGTATTCGTCATCGACCGTTCGGCCAGCATGGACAGCAACGACCCTCAAGGCCTGCGGAAAACGGTGACCAAAGAATTTATCGAAAAACTCCGAAATGGAGTAGACCACGCCGCTTTGGTGCAGTTTACCTCCATTGGGGAATTGGTGATGCCGCTGACCGACGATAAGCAATCGCTGTACAACACCATCGACGGCATCCAAAACAGCGACGGCGGCGGTTGTGCCGGCAGTGACACCACCGCAGGTACCAATGGTTCTGCGGGGATTCGTCAGGCATTGAATGAACTTAATAATTCCACCGCTCCCAACCAGTTTATTATCTTCCTTACCGATGGTGCTGACACGGAAGTTTCGGAAAGCTACGACACCCTCATTGCCGAAGCAGTGAACCGGGGTATTGTAATCCACACTGTGGGCCTGGTGGGCAGCGGGGATGTGGATACCGACCTGCTCCGCCGCATTGCCAGCGGCACCGGCGGCAACTACTATCTGGCTACCGCCAGCGAAACCGGAGAAGCGGAACAGGATCCCGATGCTGTGCCCATTGAGGACATCTACGATGAAATCGAGTCGGTTACCATCGACACCCAGCTGGACAGCAACGGAGACGGCATCTCCGACTACTACACCCAGAAACTTTGCGAAAACGCCATGGGTTCCGGTACCGGGCAGATGGTGTTCGGCAATGCCACCTATGAGGAGGTGCAGGCCAGCGCCGACCTGGATGGAGACGGATTGCTCAATGGGGAAGAAATTCAGATTGTGGAAAACGACCAAGGCGTTTACGCTTTGATTCACTCTTATCCCACGGTGAAAAATTCCGACAGCGACAATTTGGACGATTATCAGGAGCTGCGGGTCTACGGCACCAGCCCTTTGAAGAACAATTTAGATGCCTTGGAAGCGGACGTGACCTGGGCTACCACCAGCGACAATTTCGTTTCGGAAAAGTACCGCAGCTTGTTTGACAGCATGATTTTAGGCACCCTGGAGCGGGGTTCGGTGTACATCGGCAATATCTTCTTCGGTACCAGTTATGACCAGGCTCTGCTGTATGAAAACAGCTTAATCCATTATTTTGACGCCTTGGATGACCAGGTGGTTCAGCGCAAGGAATTGTCCAGCGCTCAGGAGCTGGCCTGGGATTTGCTCAACGCCATGCTGGATCAGGTGGATGCCAAGCTGAATTCCTTGGGAGATGCTGCCGGCATTAGTTCCGAGGAACTGGAAGGCTGCGGCACGTTCCTGAAAAATGTCTGCACCATCATTGACCAAACCGGTTTAGATGAGTTCACCAATTTCTATGAAGAAAACTTCAAGCCTCTGGAAAACCTCTACACCAAAGAAAACCTGCAAGCCCTCTCTTCCTATGTCCGGCAACTGGAC
>DVGY01000107.1 GCA_018712465.1 Candidatus Egerieicola pullicola
AGCACCAGCCGGGTATAGGCAATGGCGGTCTTGGCGATGCGGTCCTGAAGGTCCACCGCTTCCGGCAGCGACTGTTCCAACTGACGGCGGCGGCGCTGCGCTTCCTGCACTGCTTGACTGTGCCGCTGGCCGATAATCTGGTAGGCTTCTTCATAGATTTCCCGTTTTTGTTTCACTGGTCACTGCCTCCTTTGGTGGGATAATCCGGTACTTCATCCCAAAACCGGTCCAGAGAATCCAAGTCGTAAGACGTTTGGCCTTTTTGGACGTTGCTGCTTCCCCGTTCCGGCTCTCCGGCCTGGATGTCCTGCAAATTGCGGTAGCCTTTCTGCTTCCAGTTTTGCAGAATCCGGTTGGCGTAGGGAATGGCGGCCTTACCGGTATGTTTCACGGTGCGCTCATAGGCCAAGCGGAACACATCCAGATCGTAACCCAAATCCAGCCAGCGATCCAGGCATTCTTGTTCGTTGGGAATCAGTTGACGCTGATTGACTCCAAACAACGACTTGATCTGTCCCTCCAAGGACATCCGTTTAGCCAGCTGCTGCAGATATTCATCGGCTTTATGGTGGTCGTTAATCCCCCTCTGGTACCAATGGTAGCACACTTTTTTGATGTAGCGAATATCATTGTGTCCCTGACCGGAGCAGAACTGCATGGCCATAATAATTACATCTGCCGGGAGACGGTAGGATTCGTAAATTTGGATTACCTCTTGGATATCGGTGCTGTTCACCGGACGGTTTAAGATACTCTCCATGCTGGACAGCAAAAACCGCAGTTCTTCGTCGTCTGTCGGCACCCGAGGGCGCACCTCTCCCCCGCTGAGCACCGGGGCGGGACGAGGAGGCGCAGGCTGATCTTTTAAGGTAACGGCGCCGTGCTGGGCCCAATAAGCTAAGGCGTCCTCCACCACCGATTCCGGCAGTTCCAGCAAGGAG
Source organism: Candidatus Egerieicola pullicola (assembly GCA_018712465.1). Classification (GTDB taxonomy): domain Bacteria; phylum Bacillota; class Clostridia; order Oscillospirales; family Ruminococcaceae; genus Egerieicola; species Egerieicola pullicola. The sequence continues at coordinate 942 of DVGY01000107.1, forward strand.
GAAAGCAAATCACTGGTGTAGTGCCGGTCCGGATTTTGAAACAGCAAAAGCAGCACCTTCAAATACCGTCCGTCCACCTGTTTCAACTGTTGGATGGAAAGCAGGTCCGGCAAAGCAAAGTTTTTCCGAAAACTTTCAAAACAAATTTGATAATCCATAAGGCGCTCCTTTTCTCGGTAGGTAATCTAGCTACATCATAGCACAGGCGGAAGGGTTTTGCAAACGGATTGTCATTTTTCGGGGAATATGATAGAATAGATGTATCGGACAAGCCGATATATCCGATTCCTCTTTTGATGGGCCAAATGTCCGGCCGATCATTTTGCCTGCCGGCAAAAAACAAGAAAAATCAATAAGACGGAGTGATAGATCAGACAAGCCGACGTATCTTCCCCACCGAGGTGAAACAAATGACAAAAAAACAGCGGGCAGAAAAGGCTGTCCAGCTTTTAAAGGAAAAATACCCTTTGGCGGAATGCTCTCTGGAATACCGCCATCCCTATGAACTATTGATCTCCACTCGGCTTTCCGCCCAGTGCACCGACGCCCGGGTGAATATTGTCACCAAGGAACTGTTCGGCAAATACGACACTTTAGAAAAATTAGCCAATGCGGAATATGAGGACATTTTAGCCATTGTAAAACCCTGCGGCCTAGGCAACACCAAAGCCAAGGATGTGATCGGCATCGCCAAGGGACTGCTGGAACGGTTCGACGGCCAAGTACCGGCCACCATGGAAGAGCTCACCAGTCTGCCGGGAGTAGGGCGAAAAACCGCCAACCTGATTTTAGGAGATGTATTCCATCTACCTGCCATTGTCACCGACACCCACTGCATCCGCATCTGCGGACGGCTGGGATTAACCGACTCCACCAATCCGGCGGTGGTGGAAAAGCAGCTCAAAGCCATTGTCCCGCCTCAAGAAGGCAGCGATTTCTGTCACCGGCTGGTGCATTTTGGCCGGGAAGTGTGCAAAGCTCAAAAGCCGGTATGCGAAGAGTGCACCTTGCGGGAAATCTGTAAGAATCCCCCCAAGGCCAAGCCCGGCAAAACTGCCTCGGCAGCCAAAAAAGCCAGCAGCAAATAATAGGTAAAAATCCGGCCAGGAGCCTTCCTGACCGGATCTTGTTTTTGATTTCATTTCTGCCTTACAGAATCCGCTCCATATCGCTGATGCGGGAAGGAGTGCCTGTGGCGTTGAGGTTATTGCAGAAGATTACGTCATCAATTCCCTTTTCCTGACAAAGGGTTTTGATGCTGCCGTTATAATACCGGTAATCCACTACATACACGTCCTGGTAATCATCCACCAAGAAGGGGACGAAAGCGTTGCCAAAGCTTTCCTTAATCACCAGAACGGCACTGCCGTCGGTACGGGTAGGATTGTGAATTTCTTCATAAGGCTGATCTCCGCCGATAAAGCAGTTATACTTGGCGCCTCGACCGTAGTCGGTGGCGTCATACACTACTTTCCAGGGAGTGACATTGCCGTTTTTGTCGGTGAAGGTCATTTCATTGGTAGAAGAGGGCAGATAAGCCACTAAGGTGTCCGGATTGTTGCCCAAAGCAGGATTGTCCCCGCTGTCCTCATAATAACTTCCCAGGAAATTATCAAAGGTCATAGTTTCATAATCCTCCAGCGCCTTGGGCTCCACCCCTTTTACTTGGCAGAACTGCTGATAGGCGTAATACGCTCCCAAAGCGGTCCAGTGATGGTCGGTGCGGAAGTAAAGATATTCCGTTTTATGCTGACGGAGGGTGTCATAGATCGGCACCGCCACTGCTCCATTGGTGAGATGGTCATAGATGAAATCACAGACTTCCCCTTGGTTGCTCCAGCCCATTTCCTTCTGCACGGCATTGGAAAAATCGATGCCGCAGGCCAACGGAACGGCAATGTTGTACACGGTAGAAATTCCCTGCAATTCCTGGGCTGCCTGGCTGACGGTTTGGCAATATTCCAAGGTATTGCTTTCGCTGAACCCGTAAGTGCTATAGCCTCGGTTGCCGGAAATATAGATCGTTCCGGATTTCGTGGGGGCGGTTTGAATGGTATCGGCATCTTCGTTATAAGCCGGTTCTTCCGTTACCGGTTGGGCCGCCTCCTGCTCCGATTGGGAAAGGGTTTGAGAGACATTGTCCACCTGCTCCCCATTTCCACAACCAGCTAAACTCAAAAGCAACGCTGCCGCCAAAACTACAGCCAGCCATTTCCGCTTCATAAGCAACTTCCTTTCACAATGAAATTCTGTCCCCATTGTATCAGAAAAATGTTCCGGTGTAAACCAATCTTTCGGTTTTTCTGCGGAATTTTTTGACAGATGTCGTTTTTTGAAATTTGATCCAAGCTTCAACGATCTCACATTCTGGACACAGAACTATCGCAAAACTGGGCTGGTCTTGTCAAACAGGAAAAAGTATGTTATAGTATAGGCATCACTTTGCACTGCACACTGAAAAGCTTACAGTACAAACTGAGCAGGCCGATTGGAGCCGGGCCGTCTTGACGGCAGCAGAGCGACTTACGTCTCTGCGGGACAGTTTCCCGCAGAGGCTTTTTTCGTCCTGGGGCAGAAATCCTTCGGTGGCAGCTGCATAGGAATAGAATACCAAGATGCAGAAAGGAAATTCCTATGAGCAAAACCAAAAAATCCAACCAGCAGATTGCCATGATGGTGGGACGGAATACTATCTTCGGAAATCTGTTTTTAAGTATCCTGAAACTGTTTGCCGGTTTTTTCGGCCATTCTCAAGCCTTGATCAGCGACGGTATCGACTCTTTAAGCGATGTGTTCAGCACCATCATTGCGATGATCGGGGTAAAACTGGCGGCCCGGCAGGCGGACACCAGCCATCCCTACGGCCACGAACGATTTGAATGCGTGGCTGCCCTGATCCTCTCCTTTATCATCGCCTTTGCAGGCATTATGATTGGCTGGAACGGCATCAACTCCATCCTGGACGGCAGTTATGCCCTCAAAGAAGTTCCCGGCTTTTTGGCTATGGGAGTGGCTGTGGTGTCCATCGCCGGAAAAGAAGGAATGTTTTGGTACACCCGTTATTACGCCAAGCGTATCCGCTCCTCTGCGCTGATGGCCAACGCCTGGAACTACCGCAGCGACGCTCTTTCTTCCATCGGTAGCTTTATCGGTATTTTAGGTGCTATGCTGGGCTGGCCGGTCTGCGATTCCATTGCCAGCGTGGTGATCTGCGTCTTTATCCTGAAATCCGCCTACCAAGCGTTTATGGACGCAGTGAGCAAGATGACTGACCAGAGCTGTGACAAGGAAACAGAAGAAGCCATCCTCAACACCGTTTCCCAGGTAGAAGGAGTGGCACGGGTGGATTTGGTCCAAACCAGACAGTTTGGTAGCCGGAGTTATGTGGACATTGAGATTTCCGCCCCCTCCAATCTGACCCTGCTGGAAGGGCACAACATTGCCCAAAAGGTACACGACGCAGTGGAAAAGGAATTCCCGGAAGTAAAACACTGCATGGTACACGTCAACCCTTACTTCACTGTTCCGCCGCAAAAAACAGACCCCGAAAAATAATACTGCAAAGAAAAAGGTGCCTCTCCGATTTTGGAGAAGCACCCTATTTTTTGTCTGAAAAGAGAACTTAGCCCACCAAGGAGTCTACGATCTTCGCAGTCCAGTCAACACATTCTGTCTTCTGGGCATCTTCCAGCTTGCCCTTCTTGAACAGGCCGCCTTTCACCTCAACCTGCTTGACGTTGCCTACCACGACGCCCAGCTTTTCGGCAGAAGCCTTCATTTCGTCCACACAGCCATATTCCGTACCAATGCAGACAATGGCCATATTCTTGACCCGGTTGGGGTTCAGGTTAGAGATGAACTTCATTACGTCGGAATCCGCTTTTTTGCCGCCTTCCACGCAGATGACCACCAACTTTTGATTTTCCATGTTATATGCCGGGGGGATCTGGTCGATCTTTGCCTGCTGGCTGCGGCCAATGGCTTCTGCCATTTCGCTGGCATTGCCGGCTTTTCCTTTGTACAATACCGTCATTTTAATTTTAGCCATGAATAACATCCTCCAATTTTAGTCCTGCTTTGTAGGCACAAAGCATTGATGTAATTAGTTTACCACAAAATTCAGAAAAAAGCCATAGTATTTTGGCCATTTTTTCTATTTTAACAAAAATTTTTCCGGCATTGTGGTTTTACAAAGGAAAAGTTTCTGTATAATTCTAACTCATAGAAGATGAAACCTTTATGGAAAGACAAATCAAATTGCGGCAGATAGGACAGCGCAAGTCTCAAAACAGAGTTCCACCGATTTTTGCACAGCAAAATGGCGGCCATATTACCTGGCCGCCAAGGTGGGACTGGATTGATCAACTGCGCCGGCCAATCACATACCCTTGCCAAATTCACTGAGCTGCAAGTCTTTGTTATGATCCAGAGCCCAATCAATGCCCCAGGAGCTGGTAAACAGTAACAGCGGTCGGCCCCGAAGATCCTGGACTCGGCGGGTGTCGCTGGTGAGGTCCAGGGCTTTCACGTCGATGTCCTGGTTTTCAATCCAGCGC
>DVGY01000108.1 GCA_018712465.1 Candidatus Egerieicola pullicola
TGGCCGCAACGGCACCAAGGACATCAGCTTTACCGTGGACAAAAACAAGATGGATGACGCCATTGCCCTGCTGCAGCAGAATGCAGAGAAGTGGGGGGCATCCAACATTGTTTCCGACGATAACGTGACCAAGGTGTCCATTGTGGGCGCCGGCATGGAAACCCATCCCGGTGTGGCGGCAGAGATGTTTGAAGCGCTGTTCTCCCGGAACGTGAACATTCAGATGATCTCCACCAGTGAGATTAAGATTTCCGTGCTGCTGAACAAGGCCGATGGCGACCGGGCTGTGGAAGCCATCCATGAAAAGTTTTTTGGCCAATAAAGCCACGCTTTAAAAAAGCTTCCCAAGAATTGAAAAAATCCAAACGGAATGATCGCCCCTGGAATGCGCAAGCTAAATCCGGGGGTGATTTGTATGTTTCCTTATTTTTGGGGAGGCTCGCCGGTAAACGGCGCCTCAGGTTTGAACTATGCTCTGCCCATTGCCGACCCGGAGTGGGATTTGCCGGAAGAGGTGCGGGCTGCCATTGAGGAGCACCAAGATGAGATCCACAGCGAGGAGGACCTGCGGCGGATGGCCCGGGAATTGATGCTCCGGCGGTAAAGAGAAGGCGTCCTGGAAGCCCAGGGCGCCCAATTTTTTCCAAGTAAAAAATTTTCATTTTTTTGAAAAAAAGGGGTTGCATTTTTCAAATTTATCCCTTATAATATAATACGTTGTCCGGGTGTGGCGCAGTTGGTAGCGCGCTTGACTGGGGGTCAAGAGGCCGTGAGTTCAAGTCTCGCCACTCGGACCAGAAAAGCACTTGCAGATGCAGGTGCTTTTTTCTTTGCCAATTGGAAAAGCCGATGTTCTTCCTCTTTCGGGAAGAGCCATCGGCTTTCTTTTTTTAGAACCAGCGTTCCCAAAGGGGAGCTGACCCGGTCTGCACCCATCAGCTGGGCAGGGTAACGGTGATGGAAAGGGTGTGGCCGTCGCGGCAATCTGATTTGATTTTCCCTTTGTGGGCTCCCACAATGCTTTTGGCTATGGACAGCCCCAAGCCATAGCCGCCGGTCTGGCTGTTACGGGACTGGTCGGTGCGGTAAAAGCGGTCGAATAGATGGGCCAGTTGTTCCCGTTCCATGGCCGGGTCTGTTGTGTTGGACACCGTTAGCACCAGATTTCGCCCTTGCTTTTCCAGGGAAAGAGCCATCTGCCCACCGGACGGGGAGTACTTCAAGGCGTTGTCTACCAAGATGGAAACCAATTGCCGAATGGACTTCTCGTCCCCGGTGTAAGCCAGCATGGGTTGGACAGAAATGGAAAATGCCTTCCCTTGACTGGTGGCCGGCGCCAGGAAAGCGTGGGCCATCTCCTCCACCACGTCGGAGATAGGAAATTCAATGCAGGAGAGCTTTGGCTGTTCCTCCTCCATCCGGGAAAGGTAGATCAGGTCGTTGGTCAGCCCTGTCAGGCGCTGGGCTTGCCGGCGGATGTCTGTGAGCCATTGGTTTTCACCGCAGTCCATCTCTGCCAGGTCCGTGTCGGCGCTGATGATGGTCAAGGGCGTTTTCAGCTCGTGGCCGGCGTCCGTGATGAAACGCTTTTGCTTTTCATAGCTTTCCACCACGGGCCGGATCATCCGTTTGGAAACAATCAGCAGCAATACCAGAACAGCGGCCAAGCCTCCCCCTGCCAGGGAAAGGCTGGTCAGCAGCGTGCTCCGAAAACTGGAGAGGCTCCGGTTGCAATCCAAAAAGATGACCCGTATGCCAGAGTCGCTTTGGTAGCGCAGGTAACGGTAGTGTCCCCAAAAACCGGAACTGCTTCCAGCGGCAAACACCCCTTGGGCGCAAGCGGCAGCGTCTTCGGCGTCCACTGCAGCGATCTGCCCGGTATCCGTTTGGAGTACTTGCCCCTCTTCATCCAGCAGCACTGAGAAAAATCGGGATTCATAGGGGGTTTCGGCGGACAATCCCCATCGCTTGAACCCGTTTCCTTTGCCGCCGTGCCCATTGCCGGGGGAGGCGTCACTGTCTGGATTAGAGGGATCCCCTTCCTGGGGCTTGGGGAAAACGCCGTTGTTGGCCCCCAGCACAGCCAGGACTTCATCCGCATCGGCAACCACTTTGTAGTAAAGGCGCCCAACCAGGAGAAGCGGCTGATGGACCAGCTCCGCCTCCGCAATGGAAACCTGGAAATCTCCCTAAGCCACCAGGACCAGGGGGCCGCCAGTTTGTAAAGGAGGGATCCTCTTCATGAAGAATACCATGAAATTCAAACCATATGCCTTGTTCCTGTGCGCCCTGCTGGCGCTTACTGGCTGCCAGGCAGCTGATACAGGGTCCAGCCTGGCGTCTACGGCTTCAGAAACCACTTCTTCCCAGGAAACAGCCGCCGACACCACGGTGACCGCCACAGCAACCACCACAACAAATACCAGTGACCTGTTCAGCGACCGGGATCTGGACGGCAGCTATGATGAAAGCACGGCCGTGCAGGTCATCCTGGAAGGTGACAGCGTTTCCTGCGACTCCGATGCAGTTGCCTTGGAAGGGACGCAGATCCTCCTGCAAGAGGAAGGTGTGTACGTCTTTTCCGGGACTCTGGAAGACGGCCAGATCGTGGTAAATGCCGATGAAACCGCCAAGGTGCAGATCGTGCTCGACGGGGCCCAGATCACCAGCAGCACTTCCGCCGCAGTCTATGCCCTGGAGGCGGATAAAGTATTCCTCACCTTGGCGCAGGGGACAGAGAACTCCCTTTCCAACGGCGGGGAATATGTTGCCATCGACGACAACAACATTGACGCCGTGGTCTTTGCCAAAACCGACTTGACCCTCAACGGTTCCGGCAGTTTGACCATCAACGCTCCGGTTGGCCATGGGGTGGTGTCCAAGGATGACTTGGTCATCACCCAAGGGGAGTATACCATCACCGGAGGCACCTTTACCATGGACACGGCAGATGACTGCCTCCACGCCGGAGGGGATCTCACCATTTCCTCTGGAGAGTTCACCCTTAGCAGCGGGGATGACGCCGTTCACTCTGATGGGGCGGTTTCCATTGCGGACGGCACCTTCACCATCCCATACTGCTATGAAGGGATCGAAGGGGCTTCTATCACCATTGATGGCGGTACGTTTGACATCACTTCCTACGACGATGGCTTCAATGCCGCCGGCGGTGCAGACTCCTCCGGCTTTGGCGGGCGGTCCCCTGATCAATTCACCGCAAACGCCGATGTGTTCATCATCATCAATGGAGGTACTTTCACCATCGTGTCGGAAGGGGACTGTGTGGATTCCAACGGGGATTTGACCATTAACGGCGGCACCTTGGACCTCACCTGTAACGGCAACGGGGATACTGCCCTGGATACGGACGGTACCTATACCAACAACGGCGGCGATGTCACTACCAACGACGGTTCGGAAAGCAATCCCGGCGGAATGCCTGGCGGTCAAGGCGGAGGCCAGTTTGGCGGCCGGCAGCCCGGAGAGGGCCAATCTGACGGGGGCCAGCCACCGGAAGGCCAGCCAGGCGGTGGGGAACTTCCCGATCGGATCCCGGAGGAGGGCATGGAGCCACCTTCCACGCTGTAGTAAGGGTGGACTTTTGCGGCCTTGGTGTCACAAGCAAACTGCCCGTAAAAAAAGGAGCACCTTTTCGGTGCTCCTTTTGGCGTTTTTATGATCATTCATTCACATGGTGGCAGGTGGGGCAGGTTTTCCCGCCAGGGGGGAGCTGGGTGCCGCATTTTGCGCAGGTATGCGGCCCGGGTGCGGGTTGTTCCTCCCCGTGCAGCAGCTGTTCCAAAGCCTCTTCCAACCGCTGGGAGGAGGTCACCTGTTGGTCCAGCAGGCGGATGATCTCCCCAAGCCCTTCCAGCAGTGCACAGCAGATTCCTGCCGCCAGCAGAGCGCCGAGGAAAAAGGGGACCCCGCCTCCAAGAAAGGCGCCGCCAAGCCCCCCAATCACCCCTATGATCAGGACAGCCCAACCGAAGAGCTTTAGCACAGCCGATGTATCGTTCATACCAATCCCTCCTTTTCCTTCAGTATACGGGAAAAGATAGGTTCGCACAAGGTGCAGAAATCACAAAGATTCCCCCGTGCCTTCTGTGGGATCCCACAAGCAGTGTTTCAGGTCTACCCGGCCATCTGGCAGGAAAGGGACCCCTTCCGCTTCCAAAAGCTGGCGCTGGACTTCCTTGCCGCCAAAGGCTTGGTCGCAGCACAGGGTGCCGTCCCGGTAAAGTACCCGGTGGCAGGGCAGGCCTGCTGGGGCATGGGCTAGGGCCGCCCCCACGATCCGGGAAGCCCTGGGGGAGCCTGCCAGGGCCGCCAGCTGGCCATAGGTGGCAGCCCGACCAGCTGGGATGCGCTGTACCAATTGATAGACCCGTTTGGGAAATGAGTTCTCCATGGCTGGTGCCTCCAGAAAGTCTTTTCTTCACTGTACCACCCGGGAAAAGGCCTGTCAAGGCGGAAAAACAGCACGGTTTCCCGGGCAAATTCCCAAGATCGTTTAAAGTTTGACAACATTTCCACCTGTGGGAGTTGATTTTTCCCTGCTTGTCCAGTATAATAAAACCAGTTAAAAATCTTACCGTTTTGGGAGGCAAACCAGTTATGTTAGTTTCCGCAAAAGAAATGCTCCAAAAGGCCAAGGAAGGCAAGTATGCTGTTGGCCAGTTCAACATCAACAACCTGGAGTGGACCAAG
>DVGY01000109.1 GCA_018712465.1 Candidatus Egerieicola pullicola
AATTGTTCCATCTGAACGGAATCTGGCTTGCATTCCCTGTGGCGGAAACTGCCACTTTGCTCGTTGCTCTCGTGATGATGGCATGGCATCGCCACAAAAATATCTTATAACGCGTTCCAGGGAGGAGAAATGATGAACGATACTTTCATGAAAGAAAAACCGGTATAGTATGACGAAAAATAATTTTTCCAATAGAAGTCGGTCAATTCAATCTGGTATTCTTAAAAAGTTTCCGAATTACCTCGAACGGACTCCCGGTAGAAAGCGTTTCTCACCTCCATAAGTTTTGGATGGATCTTCCAAACCCCGCCCCGGATTTTCTCTACAAGCCCTTTTTCCTGAAGCCCATGCATGGCTTCGGCAAGGATTTGACTGCAAGCTCCTGTCTCCCAGGCAATCTTGTTGTAGGTGCCAAGAAAACAATCATCAGGCAGGGATGGGCTGTCCAGAAGGTACAGCACCACCCGCAGATGGCTCCAGCGATAGATTCCGGTGACCTGCTGCAACTGGCGGATGTAACGGAACAGTGGGCCGTCCGGCATTACAGGACGAGGGCTGGTTTGGGTTGGAAGCGGATGAATTGGCGTCATTTCCATAGAAATTCCTCCTTTGGGTCGAACGGCGGATACGGATGAGGAAAGAATTATCTTTCCACTATTAGTATTTCGAATCTTTCAATTTACAAAATGAAGGCATAAGCGAACAGTCCCGCCACACTTTCATATCTACAGACAAAGCAAAACCTCCTGTCCCAGCAATTGTTGAGATAGGAGGTCATTTTGCTTGATTTATTGCTTATGACGTTCATCATCTGTAAATTATCGCATGGATACGATTCAGTATCTACACTCCCCAGTAGAAGCTTCAAAAAATGTTGCTGATTGGCTGTCCATCTTTGAACAATTTCAAATTAACAAAGTCTTACAACAAACTAGTTCCGCTTAAACCGGCTCCCTAAAATGCACAAAATCATTGAAAATATCGAACGATTTTATTGACATAATCGAACAAATTTGATATACTAAATATATAAAGAAATGAGGTGATTTTCATGTCTATTACAGCAACAGAATTGAAATTGAATCTCAGTAAATACTTGACATTGGCGGAGAAGGAAGATATTTATATTACGAAAAATGGAAAGGTAGTTGCCAAATTAAGCAGTCCTTATCAAGACCGGGTAGATACTGCAAAATCCTTGTTCGGAGTACTTCCAGCTGATATTACCTTAGAAGAAGCGAAAGCGGAACGGACGGGGAAAATATGAAAATCTTAATAGACACCTGCATTATCCTGGATGCATTGCAGGATCGAAAGCCTTTTTCAGAAGATGCTCAGAACATCTTTTTAGCCGTAGCGAATCAAAAAATTCAGGGATTTTTATCTGCCAAATCCGTGACAGATATATATTATCTACTTCACCGCCATACTCACAGTAATGAAGAAAGCCGGAAAATTCTGAACAAGTTGTTTGTCTTATTCGGGATTTTGGATACCACGGCGGAAGATTGCCGCAAAGCAGTTTTTTCTGAAATGAACGATTATGAAGATGCGGTTATGGCAGAGTCTGCGTGGCGTTGTGATATGGATGGAATTGTAACTCGAAATACAAAAGACTATGAGAAGGCAGCCGTACCAATCTTTTCTCCCAAACAGCTTTTAGAAGAAATGGAAAACAACGTAGACGAATAAGAAAGATGTATTGTAGCTATGAGGCCTATCTTCTTTTCACATTTGGCAGAAGAAAAGGCCTATCACCTGTAACGAACAGACAATAGGCCCTTTAGATTCCTTAAAAATGGATGGATAAAATTCGTGAAAAACGGCTCTCCGAAAATGGTGTAGTTGTGGTGTAGTAAACTGTTTGTTGTGCCCAGAAACCCACATAAAACCTAGGGATTTTGACTTTGGTGAAGTTTCAGTCCCATCCGCCGCACCAAACCACAAGGACAGTAGTTCTTGTGGTTTTCATTTTTTGTCTGGTAGTATAAACTACTGAAGTGGACGCTCATATTCTCCATCAACGAAAAAAGACTGGACTAAGGATGTGTTTTCCTTCTGTCCAGTCTTTCTGTTTATCTTGGTGATACGCTGAGCTGTTTTTCCATCACATTCCAAGCAAGCACTGCGCCGGATTCCAGCGTCAACTGCTTTTGGCGAACAATGTAATAACCCCGATGCCGATAAAACTCCTCTGCCGGCCTAGAAGCGTCCAGAACGGCTTTGGTTTGTTCCTGGGCAATTATACGATACTCTAGGTCCTCCAACAGCCTTCCTCCCAGTCCCTGCCCCCGCAGATTTGGAGCTACAAACAGCCGGGCAATATGTCCGTTGTGGTAGCTGCCAGTAGCCAACAGTTCTTTCCCTTGAAATAGGCCATACACCGCCCCTTCTAAAATATCTTTAGCAATGGCTCCTCGATTGTGAATCTGACAGAAAAATTCCACAGCTTCCGGAAAATAATAGTTGGGATATACGGTGGTAATGGTCTGCTGCACCAAACGGTAAACTGCATCAACCTTCTCAATGGAAATCCTCTGACTCTCCAAGCAATTCATTCCTTTCTTCCCCACCCTGCTTTTCTTCCTCTGTGCTGCTTGGAGCCTGCTGACGGTAAAACGCCAATACCTGTTGGCTCTGTTCCTGGGTCAATCCATAAGCGGTGTGAACCAGTTGTTCCAACAGCTCCTCCCATGGGGTGACCGGCTTTCCTTGAGAAATCGCCCGGAGGATTTCATCTACCAATTCTTCGCTACGGCGGATTTCCGATGCATCCGGAAAACGAATGGGAATCTCACACAGCGGTTGGGCATAAAGCTCCAGCAACTCCCCTTTTCGCTTTCCTTGATGCCACAGCCAAAAATACATGAGCTTTGAATTCAGTACAGCAACAAGATACTTCAAGCTAAGATCTGGATATTCTCCCCGCTTCGGCAGCAAAAAGAACAGGTCTCCCCCGCCATACACCTGCTGCGTGGTGTAAGCAAAGCGGTTCACTCGGCTGCGGTAAGGGGTCACCAACTTTTCCCCAGGCTCAAACAGGAACATTTCCCGGGGGCGGTGAATGGCGTACCACGGCCATCCTGGTTCGGCGTAACGCTTTTGCTGGGCTTTCCGAATGGGAAGGAACCGTTTTAAATGAGCCTCAAAATTGGGGTAATCGGCGATGTCGTCTTCCCAACGCAAATAAATCAATTTTTTATTTGTGGGCGTGATCTGCCACCGAAGTACGTTGGAATTCTTATAATAGGGAACCAACCGTCGCTGCTCCCTGGGCGTCAGTTCAGAAAGCCTGTCAAGGTCTTTCCCTTGCAACACATAAACTCCGTCACCTGGGCGAAAGTCACCGGAGAAAGAAGCACAGTGCCGGGCCGTGACCTTAGCCAGCACAATATGGCAGCCCAGATTGACGTGACAGAGCTGGCCCAACAAGGTCGCTCCATCCTGCATCTGCTCCAACAAGGGCGGCGTTTGGCGAAGTTGAATGTAAAGGTGTTCCCCTTCATAGAGCTGAGAAAGAGGGATTTCTCGTCCTTGGGTGACGGCGCCCCGCAACACACTGAGAGGGCTGCCCGGTTCCCCGCTTTGAGACAGGTCCATCACCAAAGCCCGATCCGGCGCACCATCACCGGGACGGTCCAGCACAGTAATCAAATTATGCTGCCCCTGGGCGTCCTCAAACACTTTGCTTTGATGGAAATCCATCAACAGGCGGATCCGTCCCCGTTCCTTTAAATCTTGACGGAGTTTTTTCCCAGCAGTGGCGGTGACGAAATAGTTGGTGGTAATCATGGCGATCACCCCTTTGGAATTGGTGATGTCCAAAACCAGATGGAAGAAATAGTAAAACAAATCCATCTTTCCTACGGCAAACCGCTTGCCTAAATCGGTATAAGCCAACCGAGCAAAGAGCTGCCGGTGTCCCTTTTCCCCCACATAAGGAGGATTGGCCACCACCAGATCAAAACCACCCCGGGCTTGGTACACGGGATAAAACAGCAGCGGCCAGCTGATGCAGGGAGCCGCCCCTTCCCTGGCCATTTCCCGGTATTGTTCTTTGCCGGACAGCCAAAGGGCGCAGGCAATGGCCTGTTGTGTACGCTGCATTTCCCACAGAAGCCGGTATTTTTGACTGCCTTGGGCCTTTTCGTACTGCCGCTGTAATCGAGCCAGCAGAGCATAGTAATCCTCTTCCTGAGGAGGCGTCAAGGTGGTTTGGAGGGGGGCATTTTTCATCCGATGACTTTTTCCGGGCTTGCGGTTGGGATCGTACACCGGAATCTCCGGCTCCAAGCGATCCGCCAAGCTATTACCCCACAACACCGGCAAAAACTCCGGCAACGGTTCCTCCCCCGCCAGATAAACGGCCAACAACAACCGTCCTCGGGTAAATCGCACCGCCAGGAGATCAATGTCCACACCGCAGATAGAGTGCACCGCGGTGTGACGGTACAGAGAGGGTATCTTTTCCCCAGTACAAACCAGCCGCCGCAGCTGAGTAATGGCTTCCAGCAAGGTAACGCAAAATGCTCCCCCGCCCACGCAGGGATCCGCTGCCGTAACCTGTGCCAAAGCGCGGTCGATCTCTTGATGCTGTTCCTCCACCCGTTCCATCAACGGTACCGACTTGCCAAAAAAAGCTTGGCGTTCCGCCAACTCCCGGCCAAAAAAGCAGAAATCATGGCAATCCTGGGAAGAAAGGGCGGTGTGCTTTTCCAAATAAGCCGCCAAAGCGGTGCGGCAAAGATAATTTACCACAGGAGCAGGTGTAAAGTATAATCCCTGCCCATCCATTTCCCGCAAAGACAGCAGCCGTTCCAACACAGAACCCAAATCATCGGCATTCACGGCCCAAAGCCGGGCGTCCGGCTGGGGGGGATTCCAGTCAAAGGGCAGTCCTGCCAACTGTTCCAAAAAGCCGTTTCCCTTCCCGTCGTAAAATAAACGGTTGGGCAACACCAGGTTTTCCTGCCGCCAAGCATTTCCCTGCCAGGGCCCAAACAGTTCCCCCAAGCGGGGCAAACCGTACAGTCCTAAGGAAGGCAGATCCCCTCCCTGGCACAATCCATCCAGCAGCGGAGCCAACAAAGTGGTAAACAGATTTTTCCCTTGCAGCACTCCGTTGCTGCACCAACGTTGCAGAGGATAGTCTTTTCCCAAAACACCGCGCTGCTCCAACAGTACCAGCATTGTCAGCTGGAACACCAACAAACTGGGCAAAGCACTGCGTTCGGAAGGCAGAAGGGTAGAATCCTCCACCACCATGGAAATCTGTTCCAGGGCAGTACGGCAGCGCTCAAAGAGCATTTTTCGAGGTAAGCCGTCTTCCTCCTGGGCACGGCGCAACTGTGCCGCTGTTTCGCATCCACAAATCCGGCGCAGCAGCCGAGGGGTCAAAGGGTCGTTAGGGCGAGGAGTTCCGCAAAGCAGCGCCGTACAGCGCACCGGCAGCAGTTCTTCCAGCACCGGTGGGCAGTGACGAGGCGTTGCCTGCCGCACCAACGCCAGCAGCCAGGTTGCTTCTCCCACCGTTTCCAGCACCGCCAATGCCGTTTGCTTTCCCCGAAGGGATAGACACTGGGCCAACGCCTGCAAGCAGCCGCGGCCGGGGGCCGAAGTCAACGTCAGGTGATATACCTCAGCGTCCTGCTCTGCAAATAAGCTGCCCAATACCCGGCACTGTTCCACTTCCAAACCGGAAACGGGAAGCAGTTCTTCCTTGGGGACAAATTGGGACAGGGAACTTTTGCAAAAACTGAGAAACAAAGAGCGATCAAAAGGTCGTTGCAAGATGCTGTGCGATTCCAAGGACAGTACCTCCCAATGGTAGCAAATTCAAGGGATGGAATTTAATCCATGCAATCATGGTTCGTATCAATTTTCCCCAGCCTTTGCCTGCTGGCAAAACGCACAGCTCGGCAGAAACGCCAAAGGGTATTTTCGCGGCCAGGACACAAGAGAAATCCAATCCATCCACACCAATCCATGTATCTATTATAGCAAATTTCCCCTTTTGATGCAAAACCTTTGACAGCAGCAGACAAAAAGAAAGACAGGCCACGAAACCGCAGCCTGTCCATCATGTTAGCTCTCAATCAGCGCCGGTGCAAGAGAATTACAGTTCGGCAAAGTACTTGATGGTACGAACCATCTGAGAGGTGTAGGAGTTTTCGTTGTCATACCAGGCAACAACTTCCACTTCATAGGTGTCGTCGTCGATCTTGGCAACCATGGTCTGAGTTGCGTCGAACAGAGAACCATAGGTGATGCCAACGATGTCAGAAGAAACCAGGGGCTCTTCGGTGTAACCGAAGGACTCAGAAGAAGCAGCCTTCATGGCAGCGTTAATGCTTTCCTTGGTGATGTCCTTGCCCTTCACCACAGCGATGAGGATAGTGGTAGAACCGGTGGGCACAGGAACACGCTGAGCGGAACCGATGAGTTTGCCGTTCAGTTCAGGAATAACCAGACCAATAGCCTTAGCAGCGCCGGTGGAGTTGGGAACGATGTTCACAGCAGCGGCACGAGCGCGGCGCAGGTCACCCTTTCTGTGGGGACCATCCAGAACCATCTGGTCGCCGGTGTAAGCGTGAATGGTGCTCATGATACCAGTCTGGATCGGATAAGCATCGTTCAGAGCCTTTGCCATGGGAGCCAGGCAGTTGGTGGTGCAGGAAGCAGCAGAAATGATGGTGTCTTCTTTGGTCAGGGTCTTTTCATTGACGCTGTAAACCACGGTAGGCAGGTCGTTGCCAGCAGGAGCGGAGATAACAACCTTCTTCGCGCCAGCATCAATGTGAGCCTGGCTCTTAGCCTTAGAGGTGTAGAAGCCGGTGCATTCCAGCACTACGTCTACATCCAGCTCTTTCCAGGGCAGGTTCTTAGCGTCTTTTTCGCTGTAGATCTTAATGGTCTTGCCAGCCACGGTGATGGAATCTTCACCAGCGGTGACCTGATCAGCCAGCTTATAACGGCCCTGTGCAGAGTCATACTTCAGCAGGTGAGCCAGCATTTTGGGATCGGTCAAATCGTTGATAGCAACAATTTCGTAGCCCTCGGCATCAAACATCTGACGGAAAGCCAGACGACCGATTCGACCAAAACCGTTAATCGCAACTTTAACCATGGGAATCAACCTCCAAAATTTTGTATACACATATTTTATACCAAAACTGCCAAAAACACAAGAGGTTTTTTTGCCAATTTCGATATTGTTTTGAATTTCCACCAAAATCAGCCGTCTCAGTCAAAAACTCCCGGGTATCCCAAACTTTTCCGGAAGCTTTTACTTTACAGTATGGAAAAAAACACATATAATAAAGGCATCAAGGCCGCTGCCGCCCTGCGCTGCGTTTTCGCCCAAATCTCAGACACACGGAGAAAGGAACCGATCTTTTCATGGACACCAAGGATCTCACCTCTACCCCCACTCCCTCCTGGTTTGAAACCGACCGGCAAGGAGTTCTGCGTTCCCTGCACTGGGAACAGCCGCCCCTTCCCCTAAAACCGGGACAGTCCATCGCCCCTTTATTTGAAGAAGCGCCCCATCAGCTTTCCAACCTGTTTTCCCAGCTTTCCACCCGGAATCAGGTATCTCTGGCCCTGCCCTGCCGAAGGAAACTGCTGCTGCTCCGCTGCAAAAAAACCGATTCCGATGCCCTGCGCTGGGAGGTGGAGTCTTCCGTCCAAGCAGATCCTTTCGTGGGCCGCAGTGAAGAAACCGCTCAGATCCGGGAGTGTCTCACCGCCATGGACAACTGCTTGAGCTATCTGTTGGAAAACTCCCTGGAAACCAGCTTTGAGCAGGACATGGCCAGCAACGCCTTAAACCGCTGCCAGCTTTTGATGAAGCATTGCTTAAATATGGAGCGGTACCATGAACTGATCCACGGAGAATACCAGCCCAAGCTGCAGCGAATGAATCTGCGCAGTTTTCTCAACTACCTTTCCCAAGAGTTGGCGCGGGATTCCCGATGCAGCCAGGTAAAGGCCTTTGCCTCCCGGGAAAACATCGTCATCCAAGGAGATCCTGCCGCTCTATTGGAAATCATCTTAAACATCCTCACCAACAGTTTAGAATTCTCCCCTGCCGACGCCCCGGTGAGTATCCGGTTGGAAAAACAGGATTCTTTCGCCGTGTTCCGTATCAGCGACGAGGGCAACGGCCTCCCCGGAGGGGATGTAACCCAAGCCCTCACCCCCTACTATTCCCGTAAGCCGGAAAACGGACAACGAGCCGGGCTGGGCTTAGGACTGACCAACGCGTATCTGCTTTGCCAGGCGTTAGGAGGCAATATCCTGATTTCCTCCAAAGAAAATCACGGCACAACGGTGCTGCTTCGCTTCCCCATCTGCGGAGAAACGGATGTAGGCGGCGAAGAAATGGGCAGCCGGGATTATTACAGCGATCTACTGCAACGGGGACATTTCGGTCCCATTCAGGTTTTCCTCTCCGCCTTAGGGCCGGCAGGCAAAACCAAATCTTAATGAAATACGCCCTGAACCACCTATCCACGTGAGTTCAGGGCGTGTTTTTTGTTCTTATTGGGATTGCTGCAACTGATTTACCTGATCCAAAAGCTGATTGCGGCGCTTTTCAAACAGCAAGCTTTCGTTATACTGGTCAAACCGGACACAGCCAAACTGGGCAAGAAACCAACTGGAATAATATCCCCCCGCCAGCTGGGTGACAAACCACACCAATTCCTGTCCCCGACCAAAGGCAGCTTCCAAAAAGTCGAAGGCAAAGTCCAACTGATCGGAAGTTTGCTGCACTGCATCTTTGCGCCGGTTCACCAGCTCCTCAAACCCCTGTTTCACCGTGGCAAATACCGATTCAGGCGAAGGTTCCGGCAGTGAAAGGAGAGCTTCTCGATCGGCTTCCAGTTGTTGAACCAGAAGGGCCTGGATCTGTTTTTCCACTTTATCCACACTTTGGGTCAGCATGGTCTCTGCTTTCTCCTGCTGGGCGCTCAGCAAGGCAGAAAACTGCTCCATGGGATTGTTTTTGGGAAGGAACACCAGTTCCTTAAAGGGTTTCAGCAAGGCAAACAGCCGGTCCGCCGTTTGATCCAACCGATAGCATTGGGCAAAACACTGGGTCAGCCGGTCCCCCAGCAGGCCCACCAAAGCCAATTTTTCGTCAAAACCGGCAGCGGCACAGCGGCGGATGGTGGGTTCCTCCACCTTACCTTGCAAAATGGCCGCCAGATCCACATCCCGGTTATACCGCTGCCAAAGGGCCAAAAAGGCGGCAAAGTCCTTGGCCACGGCAGGGTGTTGGAGATATTGCTCCACCGTGGGCTGCTCCGCCGTCAGGCCCAGGGCGTCATAACTGTAAAGCAGTTGGCTGAGATCCTCCCAGCCACGGGGAGTGACAAATTCCTTGCCCCCAGGAGTGGATTCCATCTGATAAAAGTTTTGAGGCTTGCTGTCCAGGTAAGCCAGAATGGCGCCATAGATGCCCCGGCGGGAAGCGTACTCCTTCCACACTCCCAGATCCTCCCGAACGTCAATCCGTTTCACCCGGTCCAGGGTCACCACATCCAGCTCCCGCACCGATTTGTTGTACTCCGGGGGATTGCCTGCCGCCACAATGATCCAGCCCTGAGGGAGGGTGTGAGTGCCGAAGGTTTTGCACTGCAAAAATTGCAGCATGGTAGGCGCCAAAGTTTCGGAGACGCAGTTGATTTCATCCAAAAACAGAATGCCCTGCTTTTTCCCGGTGCGTTCCATGGCTTGGTAAACGCTGCCGATGATCTCGCTCATGGTATATTCCGTAGCGGAATACTCCACTCCGCCGAACTTCCGCTGGACGATCATAGGCAGGCCCACGGCGCTTTGCCGGGTGTGGTGGGTGATGGTATAGCTCACCAAAGCCAGATCACATTCCGCCGCCAGTTGTTCCATGACGGCAGTTTTCCCAATGCCGGGAGGGCCCATCAGCAACACCGGACGCTGTTTCACAAAGTCGATCCTAGGCAAGCCCTGCTCATCGGTAGAAAGGTAGGCGCGGATGGTGTTTTTCAGTTCCGTTTTCGCCTGTTTAATATTCATCATGGAGTGGTTTCTCCCTTCTTGGAATCCAATAATTGTTCTTGCTCGATCATCAGCTTCATAGCCCAAGGGGGCACCTTGGGGTCCGGCTGTCCCGGCTGACGCAAAAACACAAAGGCGGTTTCGTAATCGGTGGGATGAACAGGAAAAGTGCCCTGTCCGTCGGTAAAGTAAATCAGCCCCTTCAACCGGGTCAGTTCCCCCTGCTGCCGAAGCTGTTCCACATAGGCAAACACCGGCCGAAAATCGGTGCCGCCCCCGCCTTTTAGGGTAAAGTGGGCCATATAGTCCTCCAACTGGGCGGCGCTGTGAATGGCCTGGTGCTGCTGGATAACTTCATCGCACTGAAGGATATGGATATTCACCTGGTGGAAGTAGCTGTCCTCTTCCTTGAGGATGGCGTAGGTCTGTTCCAAAAATGCGTGGACCAATTCCCCGGAACAGGACAAGGAGGTGTCAATGGCAATGACCAGATCATGAACCCGCTTTACCTCTTTGGTTTCCGGGGGTTCAATCAAGGGGACATTGCCGTACAGCTCCATTCCCAAGGTATAGTAACCGTAATCAAAGCTGTCTGGGTCCAACTGCATCTGCTCTTGGAAAACGCAGAACCGCTTTAAAAATTCCCGGTAATCGTACCGCCGCCGGTGGGCCACCGAAAGCTGTTCTAACAAATCCCCGGACTGGTCTTTGGACTGTTCTTGCAATTGCTCCATCTGACTTTGAGTCTGCTGGCTGATCTGCTGCCACTGCTGGCGAAGCTGCTCCATGGCGGGAAGGTTTTGGTTGGGATCCGGCCAATAGCAATGGTCGTCTACAAAAAACTCCTGAACCAACTGTTGATACCGCTTTTCCTCCAACCCCAGTCCGGCAAACAGCCGGTAGATACCCTGCGGAGTAAGCACCGGCAGTTTTTGCCGAAAAAATTTGTAGGTTTCCTGTCTGAGCCAGCTTTGAGGGCGACGCAGGCAAGCCAGATGGATGGAGTCGATCATGCTTTCCACCGTAATGTCGCAGGCCAGATTCCAATAGCTTTCCTCCCGGTCCCGGCGGGAAAACAGATGGTCAAACAGGCAGTGAAGCAACAGGTGGACGTAGCCCCGCTGAAGGGGAATGGGAGTAGCCCGGTACTGCTTGAGCAAATAATCCGGATTATAAAAGAGGGCTTTTCCATCGGTAGCCAAGGTAGGGATGGCGGCATTTTCCCGATAGAAAAACCGGCTCATGCCCAAATCAAACTGCCGCAGATGGAGACAGACCTGACTGCGGCAGTACAATAAAATTTCCTGGCAAACCTGTTCTTGAGACAGAGGGGCTTGGTTCATAGGTCGTACTCCTTTGCAAAACCAGGACGGTTCTGTTTCAGCCAATCCAACAACGCACTCACCGTTTCGGTATCCCCCTGCTGGGCGGCCAAGCTGCGGAGCTGTTCCACAGTATCCAACGTAACCAGCCCCCACTGAACATACCAGCGGAAAAAGGGGATGTTTTGCTGCAACAGCCACTGGGTCATCTGGGATAGATGAGCTTTAGTCCAGCTTAAATATTCCTCTTGATGCTTTTGCTGCAAAGCGTAGGGGACGCTCAACCGCCGCCACACCAAAGGCAGCAGCACTTCCATGGTTTCGTTGTTAGCGGCAGTGGAAAAGAGACTGTCGTACCGCTCAAAATCCAACCCCCGGAAGGAGAGACATTGGCGGTACTGATAACCGGTGCCGTTAAAGTCCAAGGAAAAGATCCGGGCGGGACAGTTTTCCTCCCACTCTTCGCTGTAGCCGGGGAAAATCAAGGGAACAGTCTGCTCCGGAAAATGAATTTCCACCTCACAAAAGCCGCTGACCTGACTGAGCACCCCTTCCAAAGCGCCGGTGGTTCCATGGGGTGCATGGAGAATGATATAGCTCAAGCTGCGGCAGTTTTTAAAAGCGCCGTCACTGACATAGCTCAACTCATCGTAAAAGGAAAGCTCCTCCAAATGGGTGCAGCCGTAGCAGCAGTGGCTTCCCAGCTCCACCACCGGTTGGGGGAGAGCAAGGGCAACCAAGGTTCCGCCATACACCGGTCGATCCGGCCGACCGAAAAGA
This sequence comes from Candidatus Egerieicola pullicola, assembly GCA_018712465.1. Lineage (GTDB taxonomy): Bacteria > Bacillota > Clostridia > Oscillospirales > Ruminococcaceae > Egerieicola > Egerieicola pullicola. The sequence goes on from DVGY01000109.1 coordinate 12,141, forward strand.
TCCGGCTCCCCTGCCGTCGTCTGGTTTACTGGCTGAGCGGGCTCCACCCGCCGTGCAGAAAAACAGTAAGGGCCCAGATGAGTCAAAGGGTAACCGTCTACCCTGTCCGGCAGTTGAATGTGGTCGGTGGGAGCAGAAACGCCGGTGAGAACCGCCTGCTGTCCGGAAAGGATATATTCCAAAACCGCCACGGCTTACCCTTCTTTCAACTTGCAGGCCATGGCGCACCAATCGTTTTCCTGGCGCTGTTCCACAATTTCCAAACCGGCATCCAGCAAGCCCTGAACCACCTGATCCTTCCGATCTTCAATGATGCCGCTGACCAGCAGCACTGTATCCGTGTTCATAAACTGAGTGACGCTGCCGCAGAGGCGCAAAATCACATCCGCCACAATATTGGCGCAGATCAGATCAAACTTGCCCTCCACCTTTTGGGTCAGGTCACCAGCGATCAGGGTGAGCTTGTCCTCCACCCCATTGAGAGCGGCGTTTTCCCCGGCGATCTTCACCGAAAGCTGGTCGATGTCCACCCCAGTGGCAGACTGGGCCCCCAGCAACAGAGCGGTAATGGCCAGAATCCCGCTGCCGGTGCCTACGTCCAACACGGTCTGGCCTGGTTTCAAATAATCCTCCAACAGCTGCATACACAGCCGGGTGGTTTCATGGGTTCCGGTGCCAAAGGCCATGCCGGGATCCAAAGTGACCTGCACATCGCCGGGGTTCAAATCAGCCGTCTCCCAGCAGGGGCAGATCACCAGCCGCTTGCCCACCCGCACCGGATGGTAATACTTTTTCCAGGCGGTGGACCAATCCTCTTCCCGGACGGTGTCCATTTTCAGTTCCAAACTGCCCAGATCCAAAGTTGGATTTTCTCCCGGCAGACGGGTCAGTCCCGCCCGGATGGCCCCCAACATTTCGGCGCCTTGCAAGTTTTCCGGCAGATAGAAGGTGACAGTGGTTTCCCCTTCCTTCAGCGAAAGGAGATCCTCTTCAATATAATCCCAGTGGACGGTGGTGTCCTCTAAAAATTCCTGAAAGTCTTCCGGGTCCTGGGTGACGAAGCCACGAACTCCGTGGCTGACCAAAAGGCCGCCTACAATTTCTTTTCCCTGATGGGTGGTGGTAATGGTAATCTGCTGCCATTCCATTTGCAGTTCCCCCTTAAACTATGTCTTCAGCTCTGATTATAACAAAGATAGGTGCAAAAATCCACCATCTTTTCTTGACGGGAAACGCCGGATGGGGTACAATACCAATATCCGTATGGAAAATCCGGCACAGAACGCCAAAGCGGTGCAGCCGGCATCGCTGGAAAGGGAGTACTGTCAATGAAGAACACCGAAAAGACCATGGAAATGATCGTCAACCTCTGCAAGAACCGGGGCTTTGTCTATCCCGGCAGCGAGATCTACGGCGGTTTGGCCAACACCTGGGACTACGGCCCGCTGGGTGTGGAATTCAAAAACAATGTGAAAAAAGCCTGGTGGCAGAAGTTTGTCCAGGAGTCCCGGCACAATGTGGGCTTGGACGCCGCTTTGCTGATGAATCCTCAGGTTTGGGTGGCTTCCGGCCACGTGGGTGGTTTCTCCGACCCGCTGATCGACTGCAAGGAGTGCAAGACCCGCCACCGCGCCGACCAGCTCATTGAAGAGCAGACCGGGGAAAATCCCGCCGGCTGGAGCAACCAGCAGATGATGGATTACATCCGGGATCACCAGATCAAATGCCCCAACTGCGGCAAGAGCAACTTTACCGACATCCGGCAGTTCAACCTGATGTTCAAAACCTTCCAGGGTGTCACCGAGGACGCCAAGAGTGAAATCTACCTTCGTCCCGAAACCGCCCAGGGCATCTTTGTAATCTTTGCCAACATCCAGCGCACCACCCGGAAGAAGCTGCCCTTCGGCGTCTGCCAGATCGGCAAGTCTTTCCGCAACGAAATCACCCCCGGCAACTTCACCTTCCGCACCCGGGAATTTGAACAGATGGAAATGGAATTCTTCTGCAAGCCCGGCACCGATCTGGAATGGTTTGCCTACTGGAAAGAGCACTGCCACAACTTCCTGCTGAGCCTGGGCATGAAGGACGAAAACCTGAAGCTGCGGGACCACGATCCGGAAGAGCTGAGCCACTACTCCAACGCCACCACCGACATTGAGTACCTCTTCCCCTTCGGCTGGGGCGAGCTGTGGGGCATTGCCGACCGCACCGACTTTGACCTGACCCAGCACATCAACCACTCCGGCAAAGATTTACAGTACTTTGACCCGGAAACCAACACCCGCTACACTCCCTACGTCATCGAACCTTCTCTGGGCGCCGACCGGGTGGCTCTGGCCTTCCTGTGCGAAGCCTACGACGAAGAAACCCTCACCGACGAAAAGGGCAAGCAGGACACCCGTGTGGTGCTGCGGCTCCACCCTGCCCTGGCTCCCTTCAAGGCAGCAGTGCTTCCTCTCTCCAAGAAACTGGGTGAGAAAGCTTTGGAAGTGTACGATCTGCTGAGCAAGAAGTTCCGGGTGGACTACGACGAAACCGGCTCCATCGGCAAGCGGTACCGCCGGGAGGACGAAATCGGCACCCCCTACTGCATCACCTACGACTTTGACAGCGTGGAGGACGGCTGCGTCACCATCCGGGATCGGGATACCATGGAACAGGTCCGGCTGCCTATCGATGAGGTAGCGGCATTCCTGGAAGAAAAAATGGCGTTTTAAGCTGCTTTGTTTCTTTGAATCATTATTTCAGGCTCTCTGGCTTTTGGCCGGAGGGCCTTTTCTTTGTCCTTTTTGGCTTTTGGGGCGGTGAGCTACACCGAAAGTTCAATTTTGGTTTCGGCTTAAATTGAACTTTTTAGTTTTTGAAAATTAGGGGTTGAATTTTTTAAAAAGGCTGGTATAATGGAGCTTATAAAATTGAACTTCAGGAGGGAGCGCCTTGTCCAAAGAACTCTTTGCCCAGCGGTTGAAGCAGGCCATGGAGCAGAGCGGCCAAAAGCAGGTTGATTTAGTGCAGGCAGCGGCCCGGCAGGGAATCAAGCTGGGAAAAAGCCATGTCAGCCAATATGTCAATGGAAAGACCATGCCCCGGCGGGATGTACTGCATTTTTTGGCCGCTGCTTTACAGGTGGAAGAAGACTGGCTGCGGGGCGACGATATACAAAGCCAACCTCAAAATCAAGAAATCTCAGGAGGAATCACCATGCGGGAGTTTAAAAAATCATCCAAATTAAATCATGTGCTGTACGACGTACGGGGACCGGTGGTGGACGAAGCGGCCCGGATGGAGGAAGCGGGAACCCAG